>CAXTLE010000072.1:0-11433 GCA_964244855.1 uncultured Aestuariivirga sp.
CTGTGTCTGAGGCAGAGATCATGACGTTGTCTGCCATAGACCAGCGGGCTTTTGCCCGCGCCCTTCTTGATCCGCCCAAAGCCAATGCAGCACTCCGCCGCGCTGCCAAGGCGCACAAGAAGCTGGTGAAGGTTTCCGCGTGACATTTTCGTGCGCATTGAGACTCTCAATGCGACGCATGACCGAAAATCTTTTGCCTGTGGGGTGTCAGCCCTCGACAACTATCTCGCCACCCGTGCCACACAAGACATCAAACGCCGAATCGGAAACTGTTTTGTGGCCGTGACTGACAACAACATGATTGCGGGCTACTACACACTTGCCGCTACAAGCATTCCACTGCCGGACATCACCGATACCGACGCGAAGAAACTGCCGCGATATCCCGTTATCCCCGCAGCACTGATTGGCCGTTTGGCTATCGACCAGCGTTTCCAAGGTAAGAAGCTTGGAGGCACTTTGATCATAGATGCGGCCAAACGCGCCTCAACATCAGACGCGGCCATTTACGCATTGATCGTTGAGGCTAAAGACGAAACGGTCAAAGCTTTTTACGAGCACTTGGGGTTCGTCGGTTTTCGCAGCAGGCCACTGTCGCTTTATCTTCCTCTGGTCACGCTGTTGAGCGCAACATAGCGGAAGGAACATCGCATGAGCACTATTGAACTGCCGCGCCGCAGAAAGTTAAACTTCAAAATCCACACGCACGGCATCATTCTGGGAACCGAGCGGTTTGAGGCTTGTGTGGCGTTCTATCGCGACATTCTGGAGTTGCCGGTTTGGTATGAAAAGCCGGGGCTGGTTTGTTTGCGGTTTGGTTATGGTTACCTGATGGTGGAAACGGGTGGGGTGGCGCGCGACCATCGCAAACCACAGTCGGAAAACCCGACCATGTTGCGCTTTAATGTTGCTGATGTCATGGCAGCTGCGGAAGAACTAAGGCAGCGCGGCGTTGAGGTTCGCGTGGAGAATTACGCTTGGGGCACGGTCGGCACTTTTATGGATCCTGACGGAAATGCCTGTGAACTCAAAAATGCTGATGATCCGTTTTTTCAAGGTGTTTTCGAGGCACCACAGCAATAATTGCTGTAAGTTGCGGCCATGAAGCATCCACCTGCAAATTTTGCCCTCGCCACCCACTATCGCAATTACATCAATTGCCTGAACAAACAAGACTGGAGCAACCTCGGCAGCTTCGTCGCCGACGATGTCCGCCACAACGACCGTCCTTTCGGACTTTCAGGCTATCGCGCCATGCTGGAACAGGACTTCCGCGATATTCCGGATTTGCGTTTCAACATAGCGCTGCTGGTGACGGATGAGACACACGTGGCCAGCCGCCTCGCCTTTGATTGCTCACCGCGAGGCATGTTCATGGGGTTGCCCGTGCTTGGCAGACGCGTGGCTTTCACCGAAAACGTGTTCTACGAATTCCGGGAACACAAAATAGTGCAGGTCTGGTCCATCATCGACAAGGCGGCAATTGAATCCCAGCTTACTCCCCACCGAAGCCCGGACTTGGCACCTTGATTTTATAGACAGTCTTGCCGGCTGACGGGATCATGGCTTCGATACAGTTGCCGGGGCCGTCAGTGAAGAACCAGGGGTGTGTCAGGAAAGTTTGCTGGCTGAACGACTTTCCCGGCTCAAGGGTAAAGTATTGCACCGGATTGCCTTTGAAATCCACCCACATGGCAGTGCGGGATTCGGCCGTCTGATTGATGAATTTGATGGTGATGCTGGTGCCGCTCTCTTTCGATTTCATGGCGCGCACAGCGTTACAATCCAACCGCTTCGCTTCCGCACCGGAGCTGGCAGCGTACATCACAAACAACAGGGTGGTGACAACAATTTTCATAGTCGTTCCTTCATAACAGCCCCGCATTGCAGATGTCCCTCTGCGTCACGCAGTTTACGGGTGACGCAGAGGCAGTGTTCTTACTTGTAAACCGCTTCTTTTTTGAAATGCTTGGTCAGCATATAATAGACAACGGCGCGATATTTATTGCGGTTGGATTTGCCATAGGTTTCCATGACCGAAGCCAATGCTGCATCAAGCTCAGGACCATCCTTCAAGCCGAGCTTCTTGATCAGGAAGCTCTTTTTGACGGTTTCAAGTTCCGAAGCTTGCGAGCCTGAAACAGTTGAAGCATCAGCACTGTAAACTGACGGGCCGCAGCCGATGGTGACTTTGGTCAACAAAGCCATGTCGGCATCCATGCCGCATTTTTCTTTCAAATCCTTGGCGTATTTCTCGATCAGTAAATCTCTGGCGCTCATGACGATCCCCGTTTGGTTGAATGAATGAAAACGACTCTCTGACAATCGCCGTCGATGCTAACGGGTTTGAACGCGGCGCACCAGCGGGGTTGTAATTTATTTTCGCCGTCAATAATGCGGAGGCTTCTGGTTGGCCGGGGCTTCTGCTTGATCCATTGTTTCAAGCTCCTCCGACACCCGTTTCAACTGCCGCTCCATTGCGTCCAGCTTTTTCCACTGTGCGGTGATCACGTCATTCAAATCAGCAATGGTTTGATCCTGATGCGCCACGCGGATTTCGAGATCATGGATACGGGTGTCGATGGTGGTCATGGCAGAGCTTTCGTGGACTAAAAGTTAAGATTACCCGCTCACCCTTTCCTCCGCCATCAAACATTCAGTCAGCGGGTCGCATCAGCCCACAGAACCATTTTTGACATGGGAAAGGCATGATCTTGTGTTCCCATTACTTCAGGTTATTGCTGGCTACCATGACTTGGATTTTGTGCGCCTGAAATAACATTCGTTTTAGTCGGTTTTAGGGTTTGGCAATCTTTAACAGCTAACTCAGTATTTTGGTCGAATTGCGTTGTGCTACCATGTTTGTGAAGCGTTTATTGTTACTGTGCGCAATAATAATGTCGTTTTTGACAGTTTTCATGCATGGGGCCCGGGCCACTGAATATCTTGCAAACGGCAGCTTTGAAACGCCCATCGCACCACTGAACGGTAACAATTTTTACACATCTATTCCCGGTTGGAATCTGGTGCCAGCACCGGTGGTTCCCCAGCCTGCAAATATTGTTGTTCCAACCGCGTCCTATGCCAATAATCCGCAAGTCACACCCACAGGCGGGGGTCGTCAGTATTTCGATATGAACAGCACGGGCGGCAGCCTTAATCAGGCAGTAACACTTCCGTCCTCCGGCAAGATTTCAATCAGCACCTGGTTTTCCGTGCGTGACTTTCCACAAAACCTGACGGGCATGGTCGTCAGGCTCAAAAATTCTTCTGGCACCATCGTTGCGTCGGGCACAACGTCTTTTGTTACAGCAGACCCGATTGGCACCTGGAAGCAGGTCATCGTAACGGGAGTGGCCGTACCAGCTGGAAACTATACGTTTGAAGTACTGTTGGACAACTACAACAACATCGACATTGCCAGTCTGGATTTTGTGCCTGATGCACCAGCGCTCCAACTGACGAAGACATCAGACAAGTCGACGTTTGTTGTTGCGGGTGAAACCATAACTTACACCTATCTGGTCAAGAACACCGGCAACGTCGCCATCAACAATGTGAATATCTCTGATATTCACAATGGCACGGGTGTAGCCCCAGTGCCCGGCAGCGAAGTACTATTCGCCGATGTGGTGCCAACGGGCGATTCCACCAATTCGGTTGCCAACAACAACATCTGGGATGTTTTGCAACCCGGCGACTCGATCAAGTTTTTTTCAACCTATCTGGTCACTCAAAGCGATATTGAACTGCGGCAATAATACGAAGGCATGAACCGTCCCCCGCTCCGCATTACGATAGGCCACAATGGCGGGCCACCTTTGGACGACGGGTTCAAATGGGGTGGCGCACCCATTGCCACTTATTACGCCTGGAAGCGCGCGCGCACTGAAGTGTGGAAAGCCATTCCTTATAACACCATGGTGCGGCGGGTGAAATTGGCGGAGGCTTTGGGTTTGACCTACGAAGAATATACACTCGAAATTCTGTTCAATGGACGCTACCTTCAAACCGAAGATGAGAACCGCATTGCCGAAATCAAAGCCGCAAGACCTTGAACTGATCGCTGCCCTGGAAGAACGGCTGCTACACGTCTGGCCCGCTGTAACAACGCATATGATCGACGGCTGGGCTGTGCGCTTTGCTGGTGGTTACACGGGTCGCGCCAATTCAGCATCGGCTATCATGTGTGGTGCACGAATCGACAACGCGTTGGTCACGCGAATCATAGCAATGTATGATCAGGAAAAATTGACACCGCAATTTCGTGTGTCTCCCGTGGCGCACGCAACCACAGCAAATATCCTGCACCAGCGCGGCTTTGTTTCGCGTGGGCTGGCGCACACGATGATTGCAGACATAAATCCACAACATGCCACACTTGATCCACGCATACATTTGTCAACGCATCCGGATATGTCCTGGTGCGTGGGAGTGACGTCCCGGCAGGAAGAAGCCAAGCGCAATCCGGTTGCCTTGCATGCGATTGTCAGCCGCATTCGAGTGCCTGTGCAGTTTGCGTCTGCGGTGGTAGACGGTGATGCGGTAGGCTTTGGCGTTGCGGCGATTGACCGGGGTTGGGTGGAATTGGGGTCCATTGTCATGGACGCCCAGCATCGGGGCAAAGGCTTGGGTCGTGCGCTGGTGTCGAAGCTGTTGATGTGGGCCGCAGACCAAAATGTCGGAAGGGTTTTTCTTCAAGTAGACGTTACCAACGCCATCGCACTGGGCCTCTATCGCAGTTTTGGCCTTGAGATTTTGTATGACTACGACACGCTGTCTCTCCCTGTCAGCTAGGTGTCAGCACCACCTTTGAAGCCTTGCCCTGCTGCACCAACTCGAAAGCGTCTTGAGCATCGGCGAGTGGCATTTGATGGCTGATGAGTTTTTCCAATCCAACATAGCCATCACCTGACAAAATCGTCATGGCACGTTTCAAGCCGTCTGGTGTGGCCGAATAGCTGGTGATCAAGTTGATTTCACGCAGCCATATCTCCCACATTGGCAAGCTCAACATTGAATCAGGCTTGCCGCCAAAAACAATGACGCTGCCGCCATCCCGGACAGAAGCTATCGCCAGCGCCACTGTTGCAGCATTGACAATGGTGAGGATCACCGCATCAACACCACGCCCCTCGCTATGCGACTTGCACAAACCATGCACATCATCCGTGCCCGGAATACCTCCGGCAACAGCACCCCATTCGATTGCCACATCAATACGCGTCCGCCTCATATCAGCGGCGATCACCGCAACGCCAATATCCCGCAACAGCGGCGCGAACAAAACACCGACGGCCCCAACCCCCACGACAAGGCAGGAATCACCTTGCCGAAAAGCCACCCGATCCACCGCCCGCAAACAACAAGCCATAGGCTCCATGAAAACAGCACGCGCATCCGGTATATGATCTGGGATCGGCACAACTGTCGCTGCCAGCAAAGCCGCGGGCACACGAATGAATTCCGCAAAACCTCCGGGATCGATGTTCGAGCGTTTAAACACCGGGTCCATGGTCTCACTGCCGCGCGTGGCATAATGCGATGTGGGATCGGCTGCGTGATGTGCCAACGCCACACGCTGGCCCAATGCAAAACCCGAAACTCCTTCTGCCACTGCATGCACCGCACCTACCACTTCATGCCCCAGCTTTTGCGGCTTCGGGTAAGCCCCAAACACCTTGGCCGTATCGGTGCCACAGATTCCGCACATCACCAGACGCACAATGATTTCACCAGCAGCAGGTCCGGCCGGTTCCATGTCAAAAATGGAAACCACGTCTTGTATCGTGCAGCGCAAATATTTCATCGCGCCATCATGTACGGCTTGCAGCTTGGTTTCAAGAACACCTATAGCATGCAGTCATGATCATCGTCGCCCTTCTCGGCTTGTTTCTGTTTGTAGCCCTGATTTTCGGTCCGCAATTCTGGATCAACTGGGTCATGCGCACCCATGCCGTTGGGCGACCCGACATGCCAGGCACCGGAGGTGAATTGGCGCGGCATTTGTTGGATGACGCAGGGCTTCAGGATGTGAAACTCGAAATGGTTGCTGCAGGCGACCATTATTCGCCGGATGACAAGGCAGTGCGGCTGTCTGAAGCGAATTTCAAAGGGAAGTCCATTACGGCCGTTGCCATTGCGGCGCATGAAGTGGCTCACGCCGTGCAGGACCGCGATAGTTATGGTCCGCTATTGTGGCGACAACGCCTTGTCAAAAAAGCCATAATTGTCGAGCGCATCGGCGGCATCGTATTAATGGCAACACCATTGATATTTGCATTACTGCGCAATCCCGCCATACTTGTGTTGGAAATCGCTTTGGCATTGGGCATTCTCACCTGCACCATTATCGTCCATATTTTTACTTTGCCAACCGAGTTCAATGCGAGCTTCAAAAAAGCCCTTCCGGTTCTTGAAAAATATCTTCCGCCCGAGGAAATATCGGGTGCGCGTTCTGTCTTGAAAGCCGCTGCTTTCACTTATGTAGCAGGTGCTCTGGTCAGTTTGCTGAATGTGGCGCGTTGGCTGCGGATATTGAGGTTCTAGTGTTTAAAATTATAACCGTGCTATTGGCATTCGGCATAACGCCTGCAACGGCATCAGCCCTTGTCGTTCCGGATTTGCAACTTCCCCCTCATCCGCTGACGCCGCGCGTAGCCCTGACCTTTGACGCTTGCAGCGGCAAGGTAGACGAGCGTATTCTCAAGGCCCTTATTGATGCGAATATCAAATCCACGGTCTTTGCCACCGGCCGATGGTTGAAACGCAACCCTGGTGCCATATCCCTTATGGCAGCCCATCCCGACCTGTTTGAGATTGAAAACCATGGCTCAAAACATCTCGTTGCCATTGCCACGCCGCTCCGGGTCTTTGGCGTAAAATCCGCAGGCAGTCAGGCTGCCCTTGTAAAAGAAGTGACAGACGGAGCACATGCGGTGACCTTGGCCTTTGGCCATAAGCCCGGCTGGTTTCGCGGTGCCACCGCCACCTATTCGAGGTCCAGCAAAGCAGACATCATCGCATTGGGGTATCGCATTGCAGGCTATAACCGGCTGGGTGACGGGGGTGCCATGTATTCAGCGGCCCGCACCGCCAAGGTTTTTTCCGAAGCCAAAGACGGTGACGTCATCATCGCCCATATCAACCAGCCATTAAAATCGGCCGGCGAAGGTGTTGTTGAAGGCATTGCAGCTCTGAAAGCCAAAGGCTTTGTCTTTGTGACTTTGAACGAAGGCTTCGGTGCCACGCCATTGCGACCTTTCAGGCATTGACCGGATAACTAGCTGCGGGACCAGCGCGGCATTCTGAAAGGCAGCATGGCTTGCACCAGCTGCGTATCAAACTTGGACAATGACAGCGTCTCCTGAAATGCATCGCGAGGCTGTCCGTCATGGCAAATCCGCACGAGGTTGCGAGTATAAAAAGGCGCATCTTCCAGCTTTGCAACAACCACTGGCAACGCCTCAGACCGCACCTCCTGCGCCATGCCCCAAAAACCGCGTTTCAGTGTCTGCACGGGCGGCAGTTTCACATCAGATACATCGCCTTTGCCAAAGCGCAGCCCGAAAGCCTTGCGACTTTCATCCATCCGCCGCGCGTCGTAAAACACCACCGCACCGCTTTCGTCATGAATGCGGGACCATGTCCAGTCTCTGAACGCATTTTCCAATGGTTCTGTGCCCCAATTCGTATCGTGATACGCGTTGCCTTTCCAAGTCATATTTGGTGCATCCAATTCGACTTCAACACGTCCATGCGGCGCTACCGCCATCCATTGATGCAATCCGGCGACGTCGAGCGCCACAGGCGAATTATAACACTGCTGCAAGTCAAATTTTACGACGCCTCGCAACGCTCTTGGCAACGGCATGCATCGCTCATTGAGTGTGATGGTAACAACACCATCATGAACCCTCAGCGAACTTGGTCCACAGATAAATTGTTTGGCATCTCGCCGAACATCACGTTGACCACGCTCCGTCATGGCCCAGCGGTTCTGTGGTCCATAAAGCGCAACATTCACAGAACAAAAATTTTCCGGATTACCCAAGCCCTTGCGCCGCGCCCGCGCATAGTAAGGCGAAAATACACTACCGACAAAAGCAATGATCGACAGGCCGTACTTTCCATCATCACTCTGCGCGTCGAAATACCACCAGCGATATCCACCAGTGGGAACTATCTGGTCAAAGCGCGGTCCTGCAACAGTGCTTCCGCCGCCCGCATGCCTGAGAGTGCCGCCATCGGCACTCCCGGCCCCGGATGCACGCTGCCCCCCGCCAGATAAAGCCCCGGCACTTTCGTTCGCGCCTGAGGCCGTTTGAATGTGGTCTGCCATCCGTGAGACGCCCTTCCATATAGTGCACCATTGGTTGCGGGATAAATCCGCGCGAAGTCCTGTGGTGTGCGCAGCAGAACATTTCTGGCGGGCCATTCCAACTGCAAATTACAAGTGGCCAACTTGCCCAACATGTCTTTCTCGAACGCATGATCCAACTTGCTGTTTCGCGCAGGCGCGTTGATCAGCAAAAGTTTTCTGTCCTCTCCTTGATTACAAACATAAACAGTCGGATCAACCGATGGCCCGCTCTTTAATTCGTCAAATTCGCGGATATAATCATTGGAAAAAAACACAGTGTGATGCTCAAGCTCAAAGCCGGAACTTTTTGATTGCAAACACCACGTAATCGCCGACAAAGAATTCTCCACGGGAGCGGTCGCTGTCGAGCCCACAGCAGCATCAGCGCCAAATAATTTCCCCGCTACAGCATTGGCATCAGCATTGCAGATGACCGCGTCGCAATTGTGAACCAAACCAAGTTGATCAACAACAGCCGACACACGACTGTGCTTCATCATGATTTTCTCAACGCCACAGCCATACTGAAATTCCACGCCCAATCGCTTGGCCAGAGTTTCAAGCGCCGTCGCCAACGAAGCCATGCCACCGGCCAAGCGCCACACGCCCATGGCCTCGACATGCGCAATCAACATCAATGTCGCCGGTGCCTCAAACGGCGACGATCCGCAATAGGTCGCATAGCGTCCAAACAATTGCCGCAAGCGCGGATCAGTAAAATGCCGCTGCAAAGCCTTCCACAAGCTCTCGAACGGACTGATCCGCGTCATCCCGGAAAATCCCATGCCCGATGCCAGTCCCAGCATCGAAGGCCGCTGCGCCCGTAAAAACGGCTTCTCCAAAGTTTCATAAACCTGCTTCGACTCAGCCATGAATCCGCGAAACTGCAACGCTGCCTCAGCCCCGGAAAAATCACCAACCGCATCCTGCGACCGCTGCTGATCCGCAAACAAATCGAGTGTCGCACCACCACTCCACGCATGCCGCGCCAAGGTCTGCAACGGCTTTGCATCAACAGCACCCGCAAACTCTTGCCCTGCTAAACCAAACAACTCCTCAAACACCCAGCGCATGGTGAACACCGTGGGCCCGGTATCAAACTGCACGCCACCAATGTCCTGCGGCAACATTTTGCCGCCGGGACCACTTTGCTTCTCCAGCACAACAACGCGTTCACCCTTGGCCGCAAGCGCAATGGCAGCTGACAGCCCACCCATACCTGCACCAATAATCACCGTCTTCATCGAGAAACCATTGCCAAGTCCATTTCAATGTGTCACTTTATATTGACACATCAGAATGTCACTTGGCGAGAGGGAACTCGAAAATGGATGTCACAGCAAAACTTGAAGCCGTCTTGCAGGCCGCCCTGGCACCTTCCCAGACCTCCGATTGCCCGCCGATTCTGGCAGAAGCCTTGGGCTATTCCGTCTTTCCCGGTGGCGCACGCATCAGGCCAAAGCTGGTGCTCTCCGTCGCCAAAGCCTGTGGGGCGAGCGACATGAACGCCGTCATGGCCGCAGCCTGCGCCATCGAGTTCCTGCACTGCGCCTCATTGGTCCACGATGACCTTCCCTGCTTTGACGGTGCCGCCTATCGCCGTGGCAAGCCCTCCGTCCATGTCACCTTCGGTGAACGCATCGCCGTGTTGGCAGGTGACGCACTCATCGTCAAAGCCTTCGAATCAGTCGCCGACCATCCGGTACTCGTTCGCATTGTCGCCCAATCTGCAGGTGCTCCCCACGGTATCGCCGCAGGCCAAGCCTGGGAGTGCGAACCCCGCATGGACCTCGTGCAATATCAACGCGCCAAAACCGGCGCCCTCTTTGCGGCCTGCACGCAAGCAGGAGCAGCAGCCGCAGGACTTGAACACAACGCATGGCGCACTTTGGGTCTGAAAATCGGCGAAGCCTTTCAGGTTGCCGATGATTTGCGTGATGTCGCTGGCCTATCCGCCGACATCGGAAAACCCACAGGCCAGGACGCCGCAAACAATTTGCCCAACATGGTCTCCACCTTGGGCTATGACGGTGCCATGCAATATTTCAATGATCTGCTAAGCAACATCGTTGAACATATTCCGCCGTGCCCCGGACGCGATTCGCTGGCGGCTCAAATCGTCGGCGTATCACAAGCCATGGTAGCGAGAGTTCCGGTTCGCGGTGCTGCCTGAAATCTGGCGGCGCTGGCGCAACCGTCTCACTGCGAATACCCGCTTCATCGCCTTTGCACAAGCATTCCCCCTCACCCGTCCAATTGCCCGCAAGAGATCGCGGCAACTGTTTGATTTGGTTGCAGGTTTTTCCTATTCGCAAGTTTTATACACTTGTGTTCAACTGAAGCTGTTCGAGCGTGTGGGCCAATCCGGCCAAACCATCAAGGCACTCTCAACAACAATCAGCTGGGCTGAAAGCAAAACCCTGCGCCTGATCAAAGCCGCAGCTGCGCTCGACCTTTTCGAACTGCGCGGAGACAATGTGACTCTCGGCATTCACGGCGCGGCACTGCTCGGCCAACCCTGGATCATGCGTTTCATCGCGCACCATCATTTGTTCTACGAAGACCTGATCGACCCCATTGGCTTGCTCTCAGGTGAAAAACAACCGCATCACCTGAAGTCATTCTGGGACTACACCAACGATCCTGAAACCAAGGCCGACTACACCGCCCTGATGGCCGCATCACAGGCCGCAGTCGCAGCCGAAATTCTCAATGCGTACGACTTCAGCAAACATGAAACAGTGCTGGACGTTGGCGGTGGCGACGGCAGCTTCCTCCGCACACTCGCCGCAAAACACCCGACACTGAAACACCAGCTTTTCGACTTACCCGGCGTCATCGACATCGCCAAGGCACAGCCCGGAAATGCAAACATCGAAACTCATTCGGGACATTTCACCAACGACCCCTTGCCCGTGGGAGCCGATGTAATAACGCTCATCAGGGTGGCCCACGACCATGACGACGACGTTGTGCGACTCGCACTCCGCAACATTTACCAATGTCTGCGCAACGGCCCCGCCCGACCCAGCGCCTTCATCCTTGCGGAACAAATGTCAGGCAATCGTGAC
>CAXTLE010000073.1:0-11376 GCA_964244855.1 uncultured Aestuariivirga sp.
GTGAGGATATTGCGGTCATCGTCGACGAGTGCGATTGTGGGCATCTTCTTGCTCATTCCTGTGTTTGGTCCTTTAGCCGTCGTAGGTATGAAACTGGAACAAATTGTGGCAGAGCTATAGGCGGTTCATTTTGAAATTGCGAGGGTTGAGCGATGGATGATCAGAAACAGTTGTCGTTGCAGCAGGCGAAGGCGATGCTGGCGGCGGCACGGACGGCAACGCTTTCGGTGATTGATCCCGATACAGGTGGGCCGTTTGGGGCTTTGGTGAATGTTGCTGTTGATACAACGTCGTCCCCAATTGTTCTGACGTCGACCTTGTCGCGGCACACACAAGGCCTGCTTAAAGATCCCCGTGCCAGCATCATGGTACAGGGCGAGATACCGCTCGACCGTGATCCGCTGACGGAAATGCGGATGACGCTGACGGGTACATTTGCAGAGTCGGAAGACGCGGTGGTTCGAAAGACCTATCTCACACGTCACCCCTATGCGGAACTTTATGCAGATTTTGGCGACTTTGCCTTTTGGCACATGGTGCCGGAGAAACTTTACGTCGTGGCCGGGTTTGGTCGTGTCTACAGCTATGACTTCGACGTTGTGTTGTCAGCATGAAGATTCGTTTGATCCGGGCGACGCCTGTCAATATTCCGCTCACAGCGCCCTATCGTTTCAGTTATGGCTCTATCGCCTCACTGACCAAAACCATCATCGAAGTTGAAACTGAAGATGGTGTGGTGGGGCTTGGTGAATGCGCTGATGGCAATCGCAGTGCTGATGTGATGGCGGTGGCCCCGAAGCTTATTGGCCACGACATTCGCGCTATTACCACGCTGCAAAATTTAGTGGTGCCGGGCATGAGTTACACCCCTTGGGGCAATGTTCCGTCGGCACGGCGTGTCTTTGGTGGCATTGAAATGGCATGTTGGGATGCACGTGGCAAAACCGAGGGTGCGCCGCTGCATTTGCTGCTTGGTGGCAAGCTGCGGGACAAGATTGCGCTGACGGAATATTTCAGTTTCCGGCTGCCCGGTGCAACTGACCCCGGTGAAGCGACACCTGCTGAGATTGCATTATTCTGTGCACGGATGATTGAGCGGCATGACGCGAAAATCTTTGAAGGCAAGATGGCGACGGTTGACCTCGATACCGAGATCACCATGTTGCGCGAAATTCGTTCGGCAATAGGTGATCGCGAGTTGCGGCTGGATGCCAATGGTGGCTGGACTGTGCCAACAGCACGCGAGGCATTGCGACTCATCACTCCATACAACATCAGCTGGTTTGAAGAACCTGTAGAATTTTATGATGAGATGGCACAGCTCAGGCGGCACACGCCTATATCTTTCTCCAGTCACATCATCGATTTGCCAAAAGCTGTGGCGTTGAGAGTGCCAGATGCAATCGTCACCAACCTGAATGAAATGGGTGGTGTTGCCAATACTATTGCTTTCATCAGAGCCTGTGAACGCTTTCACGTCGGCTTCCGGTTTCACAGTGGCGAAACCGGAGTGGGGACGGCTGCGTATCTGCAAGTGTCATCAGCCGTAGAACATGTGCGCGACGCCAGTCAAACGTTACTGCGCTGGTATGGCGATGATGTGATTGAGGGTGGACCCTTTGTGCCGAAGTCAGGTGCGGTTGCGATTCCGGATGGGCCGGGACTTGGCGTCACGTTGGATGCAAATGCCTTTGCAAGATGTCATCAGAGATTCTTGAGTGAAGGTGCGTTCCCGTCGGGTGTTGACGGAGAAGGTTACGGCGGGCGTTTTCAGAAACGCTAAATCACCACGTCCGCCGCATCACTGTTCGCAATCACTTCATCAGCGTTCAGCATATCGTTCGAGGCAATCCAGTTTTTGGCGTAGGCCCCGTCGTGGCCGTGCTCGAGGATGCGTTTGGTGAGGCGGCGTTCGAGTTCGGATTTAGACACATTCACAAAAACCGAAATGTCGAAGAGTGGTTTCAGTGCGGTCCAAGGTTCGCGCTTCAGCAGCAGATAGAGCCCTTCGACAATGATGAAGCGGGTTTTTGCGTCGATTACATCGGCGGCGGCGCGGGAGAGTTCCATTTTGCGGTCAAACACCGGAATGGCTATGTCGGGTTCGGATGATTTGATGCGTTTGATCAGATGCACAAAGCCCGGAGCATCAAAGGTGTACCAAGCGCCTTTGCGTGCACGGTGGCCTCTTGCATTCAAAACGACATCATCAAAATGATAGCCATCCATGGGCACCACGACGGCGCTTTCACCTTTAACCAGCAAGGCTTTGAACAGCGCATCGGCAAAGGTTGATTTGCCTGATCCCGGAGCACCAGCGATACCGACGATGTAGCGATCACGGCCAGCAGCCTTGACAACAAGTTCGGCTGCCAAGCCTTCCGCTTGCATCAGCCCATCAATTCCGGTGGTGGTGCCTTGGCACCTGTCATGAAGGCCACGGCATCGGACATGGTGAAGTCTTTGGGGTTGATGGTGCAAAGGCGTTTGCCCAGGCGATGGATGTGGATTCGGTCAGCCACTTCAAACACATGGGGCATATTGTGGGAGATCAAGACAATCGGCAGTCCCCGTTTTTTAACGTCGAGGATCAATTCCAAAACGCGGCGGGATTCTTTTACCCCGAGGGCTGCAGTGGGTTCATCGAGGATGACGATCTTTGAACCAAAGGCTGCGGCACGGGCCACGGCCACTCCCTGGCGCTGGCCACCTGACAAGGTTTCCACAGGTTGCGAAATATTCTGGATGGTCATCAGACCCAGTTCCGTCAACTTGTCGCGGGCAAATTTCTCCATGGCTTTTCGATCAAGTAATTTAAGCCATTGGCCCATGAAGCCTGGAACACGGATTTCGCGGCCCATGAACATGTTGTCTGAAATTGAAAGTGCGGGCGACAGCGCCAGATTTTGATACACCGTTTCGATACCAGCCTTGCGGGCGTCGAGCGGTGATTTGAAGTGCAGCATTGCCCCATTCATTTTAATCTCGCCTTCATCGGGCGTGACTGCTCCGCAGATGGCTTTGATCAAAGTGGATTTGCCAGCGCCATTGTCGCCGATGACCGCCAGAATCTCATTGGGGTATAGATCGAAGTTGGCGTGGTCCAGCGCTGTGACGCGGCCATAACGCTTTACCAGATTGCGGGTGGTGAGCAGCGCCTCCTCCCTTGCAACTGGAGCTTCGGGGGCTTTGGCAACAACAAAAGTGTTTCGCGCTGCTGGTTTTTTCACTGCTTTCGCGGTGGATTTTTTCACACCTTTTCTGACGATTTTCTTTGCCATGATTATGCCGATGCCTTTCTGATCCACTGGTCAATTGCAACGGCGGCAATGATGAGAATACCCACCGCAAAATCTTGCCACAACAATTCTACGCCAGACAAAAACAACCCGTTTCGAAATACACCCACGATGAGTGCTCCGAGAACAGATCCCACGATTGAACCTCTGCCGCCGAACAAGGATGTACCGCCGATCACCACAGCAGTGATGCTATCGAGATTTGCGGTTTCACCAGCGAGAGGTGTGACGTTCCCACCGACGCGACCAATCAGGGTGAGTGCACCGAAAGCACAAATTACGCCGGCAACCGTATAAACCGACAGAAGCATTTTATCGGTTTGAACACCTGCCAAAAGAGCAGATTCAGTGTTATCTCCGACAGCATAAACGTGACGCCCCCATGCGGTACGGTTGAGCAGATACCAAACGATTGCGGCCAGCAGCAAAAAACACACGCCACCAACCTTTAGTTTCGCCCCGAAAAACAAGCTTTCCTTATCGAGGACGTTAAAAACGTCCCAGCCCAAGGCAATCAGATTGGGTGCAATCTTTTCGGTATCAACAGCGCGAATTGACTCTGAAGCCGAGTACCAAAGTTTGATGGCGGAAAAAATGTAAAGCGTACCCAAGGTGACAATGAAGGGTGGCAAGCGCAGCCGCGTTACAAATATCCCATTGAGATAGCCCATGGCGGCACCCGCCATTGCACCCGCGAAAACCGCTACTGGAACAGGTAGCCCTGAATGCACTGCGAGTTTGCCCATGACGATGGAGGACAAAACCATAATTGCACCAACTGAGAGATCTATGCCAGCCGTCAAAATAACAATTGTCTGGGCGATTGCAATAATGCCAATGACCGTCACCTGTTGGAACACGGTCGACAGATTTGTTGCTGTGAAAAAGCGACCATTCGAGGTCAGACCAAATACCACAATGCTGAGCAGCAAAAGGAAAACTGGAATTGCCATATTATAGGTCTGCAGGAAGCCCCGCACCTTGTCCATGAAGCTCTCGCTGCGGGTTTCGAATTCGGCGACCTTCGTGTCAGCCTTGTTCAATGTGGCTTCAAAGTCTGAAATGACTTTGGTGGCTGATCCCTGATCGCTCATTGCCCGTCCCTTTGCCTTAAACACCATGCGGATTTTTTCCGCCTTTACTTAAGTTGAAGGGCGACTTTAACAGCCGCCCTTCATTTATTTCAACTCAGAAATTCTGAAGGGAAATCAACCCCAGCAGATCTTCGCACCTTCAGCCGAGGTGATTGAAGGAACACCTTCAACTGGCTTGTCGGTGATCAGTTGCACACCGGTGTTGAAGTAGTTCAAACCATCGGAGTTCTTTGGCTTGGTGCCATCTTTTGCGAAAGCAGCAACGGCTTCAACGCCCTTGGATGCCATCAACAATGGGAACTGCATGGAGGTTGCACCGATGATGCCATCGGTAACCGACTTCACACCTGGGCAGCCGCCGTCTACTGAAACGATGATGGCTTGCTTTTCCTTGCCTGCTGCCTTCATGCCTTGGAAGGCACCTTCAGCGGCTGGTTCGTTGATTGTGTAGATCACGTTCATGTCCGGGTTCTTGGCCAGCAGGTTTTCTGCAGACTTCAAGCCACCTTCTGGGTTTGCACCCGAAGATTCATGGCCGATCACGCGTGTGTCAGTTTCTGAACCCATGACCTTCAGGTCTGGAACTTCGATGCCAAAGCCCTTGAGGAATCCGGTGTCACGGGCAACGTCAACCGAGATGTTGTCCTTGTTGATATCGAGCATGCCGATCTTGGCAGATTTAACGCCTTCTGCACCCATTGTTGCAGCAGCCCACTTGCCGATCAAAAGGCCAGCTTCGAAGTTGTCGGTTGCAAAGGTTGTGTCAGCAGCTTCAGCATCACCAATTGGCGTGTCGAGGGCGATGACAAGGAGACCAGCAGCGCGGGCAGCCTTGAGGGCAGGAATAACCGAGTCGTTTGACGCGGTGATCAGGATGCCCTTGTGGCCGGCGGCAACGCAGTTTTCAATGGCTTCGATTTGCGGAGCGGCATCGCCGTCTACTTTTCCAGCTGAGGCGGCGAACTCAACGCCGAGTTCCTTGGCCTTGGCTTCAGCACCTTCCTTCATCTTGACGAAGAAGGGGTTGGTGTTGTTCTTGGTGATCAAGCATACGCCGCCGGCAGCTTGAGCGGTGGAAGCGAGGGCAATCATGCCAACGCCAACAAGAGCGGACTTCAAAAGAGCTTTCACGTAAATTCCTCCCATGGATAAACCCGGCAACAACCGGGCTACGCAAATCATTAAAGCACACCGGCACTCCCTCATGGAGCCCGAGCACTGGGCAGATGATGAAACAAAATGCCGCAAAGAGTCAATAAGTAAATCGGCGAGATTTATTAATTGACAGGGACGTTCGCCCATCGCAGCTTAGGACATGGAGTTAGAAGGCATGATTACGCCGACAAAGGACACTGATCAAGGGGAACGCCTGCAAACCGGCATGCGCGGGTCATCGCAGTCGGGTATCAGGGTTTACAATGAGCGGTTGGTGCTGTCGCTGGTGCGCACACATGGCAGTTTGCCGAAGGCTGAAATTGCCCGGCAGACAGGGCTGTCGCCGCAAACCGTGTCAGTGATTGTGCGGCAGCTGGAAAAAGAAGGTTTTCTGGTCAAGGGCGAGGCGCAGAAGGGCAAGGTGGGGCAGCCTTTGCAGCCGTTTTCCCTGTCACCTGAGGGCACATTTGCCATCGGTTTGAAAGTCGGGCGACGGTCGGGCGATCTGGTTCTGGTCGGCCTGGACGGTGTTCCGCGCAAAACCGTGCATCATCCTTATCATTTTCCAACACCGGAAGAGTTCATGCGCTTTGCCAAACTGGGCATTGACGAGTTGCTGGCTGATCTCACCACGCAACAACGGGGGCGTATTTCCGGCATGGGGGTGGCAGCACCTTTCGACATCTGGAAATGGGAAGAGGAAGCTGGTGCCACGCCTGAAGTCATGGAGGCGTGGAAGCGCTTTGACCTGAACGCCGAACTTGCGGCGATGTGCAAGTGGCCGGTACTTCCCTGCAACGACGCGACAGCAGCCTGTGCGGCTGAGTTGCTGTTGGGGCGGGGGCGACAATTCCGGGATTTTGCCTATTTCTATGTCGGTTACTTTATCGGCGGCGGCATTGTTTTAAACGGCCACGTGTTCAACGGCCCCAAGGGCAATGCCGGTGCTTTCGCATCCATTCCTGTGCAACGGCCCTCTGGCGGCAGTGAACAACTCGTGCGGTCCGCCTCGCTCTATCTGCTGGAACGGCAATTGCGGGAAGAGGGTCGCGACAGCTTCATGCTGTGGCAGAATGAGGATGACTGGTCTCGCATTGGCTCCGCTCTGGACCGCTGGGTCGACACTGCGGCGCGCGGCATTGCGCAGGCCGCCGCGGCGATTGCCGCTGTCATCGATTCTGCCGCCATCATCATCGACGGTGCCATGCCGCCGCACGTGCGGGCGCAGCTTGTTTCCGCTGTGCGTGCTCATCTTGGTCGTGTGAATACTGACGGTATCAGCCCTTTTGCGATTTCAGAGGGCACAATCGGAATACAGGCGCGCGCCTTGGGTGCCGCCAGTTTGCCGCTGTTTGCCAATTTCATGGTGGACCGCGATGTTTTACTGAAGGAGGAACACTAATGTTGAAGGGCATCAACCCGTTGCTGGGACCTGAGCTGTTGAAAATACTCAGGGCCATGGGGCACGGCGACGAGATTGCCATTGTCGATGGTAATTATCCGGCTGATACCGATGCCAAGCGGTTGGTGCGGATGGATGGGCTTGGGTCGACAGAAATTCTGGATGCTGTGTTATCGGTGATGCCGCTTGATGAAATGGTGCCTGAGGCGTGCTGGCGTCCTGCGGCTTATCTTGATCCAAAAAGGGTTGAGCCGATTTTCGTTGAGTTTGATGCAATTGTGGCCAGGCATGAACCCAAACAAAAAGTTCATGTACTGGTGGGAGAGGAATTCTACAACCGTGTCAAGGGCGCTTATGCTCTGATCGCAACGACTGAAGCCAGACTCTACGGCAATGTCATTCTTAAAAAGGGCGTGATTCATCCCGCTTGATCATGATGGTCTGGATGCCAACAGTCTTGTCATTGCCGCACTTGTTGCGGTAATCCATTTTTCAACACGCGTGATTTAACAGGGTAGCTCCACTCCTGTCGAACCATGGATTGCCGCAACAAGTGCGGCAATGACAGTGATCAGTTTTGAATGTTCCCCATGTTTCTTGTGATCGATACCTGTTTCAACGCCTGTTCTGCCGCACTTTACGATGAGGTGGCGGAGCATCTTGTTGGGTCGGGGTATGAGGCGATGGAGCGGGGTCATGCCGAGGCGCTTGGCCCGATGGTTCAGCGCTTGTTTGTTGAGGCAGGTTTGAAGCCTGATCAACTGGCACGAATAGTTGTGACGTATGGGCCGGGCACATTTACGGGACTTCGCATTGGCTTGAGTTTCGCCAAGGGCATGGCTCTGGCCTTGAATATTCCGTTGGTTGGGATCGACAGTTTGACGGCGACTGCTGCGCCACATTTTGGTTCCGCTGGTAAAATCGTCGTGGCGCATCAGGCGGGCGGCACAGGATTGTTTTACTGGGCCGCGTTTGAAAATGGCGAAATGACCTCGCCCGCATTGGGGAACATCGAGGAGATAACAGCAGCAGGTGTTGATGGAACGCTGCTCAAAAATTCGAGGCTAGATGCGAAGGACTTTGCAGCATTTGCAGCGCGATCGCCCATAAGTGAAAAAAGTGTAGAGCCGTTGTATCTCCGGCCACCGGATGCAAAACCAAGTGTAACAGTTGAAGCTGCAACGTCCAGAACACGGCTTGCGACCGCAGATGATCTTGCCGCTTTGGCTGAAATTCACGCTGCAAGTTTTGCCACGGGTTGGACAGTTACGGATTTGAGCTCCAGCCTTGCCATCCCCGGTGCAGCAGCTGTTGTCGTTGAACTTGCGGGCACGATCTATGGCTTTGTGCAATTCCAGTGGGTGGCAGGTGAGGCTGAGATAAACACAATCTGTGTACTGCCGAATTATCGCCGCCAGCATTTCGGGCGGGATTTGATGTTGGGTCTGATTCAACATTTGCAGGCGATGGAGACAACGAAGCTGTTTCTTGAGGTGGCCGAAAGCAATGCGGAAGCGCGCGGGCTTTACGAAGGTTTCGGTTTTCAGGTGAATGGGGTTCGCAAAGGCTATTACGCTGATGGCCAGAACGCCGTGACCATGGTCAAGGAGATGACGACTTGATAGGCCGTGTGTCTGCGGGGGTTCGGACGTTGGGGATGGTTTTGATCACGCTGCCGCTGATGCCGTTGCAATGGCTGTTGATCAGAGTCTGGCCCTCCATGGCGCGCAGACTGCCATTTCATTTTCACAGACTGGCTTGCCGCATTCTCGGATTTAAAATCAGGGTTTCAGGACAATTACCGGAAGGCGGACAATGTCTCATGGTGTCAAATCACGTGTCGTGGATTGATATTCTGGTGTTGAGTACTGTGGCTCCTCTGTCTTTCGTAGCCAAGCGTGAGGTTGCCTCATGGCCATTTTTTGGCTGGCTTGCGAAATTGCAGCGCACGGTGTTTGTCGACCGGGAACGTCGCCATTCCACCAAGCATTCGCGGACTGAAATGGAAGAGCGTTTGGCTGCGGGTGATCGTGTTGTGCTGTTTCCTGAAGGCACATCGCATGATGGCGCTTCGGTGTTGCCGTTCAAGTCGTCATTTTTTGCAGCGGCCTCGGCTCCTGAAATTGCCATTGTTCCCGTGACCTTGGCCTATACGCAAAACTGGCAGTTGCCATTGACGCGCCGTAATCGACCGCGCTTTGCCTGGTATGCGGATATGGAGTTGATGCCGCATCTGTGGGAGGCATTGTGTGCTGGCCCCTTGACGGTTCAGATCATTATTCACCCGGCACTGGACCAAGATACACGGGCTGACCGGAAGCGCGCTTCGGCGACGTCCGAACGCCTGATCCGGCAGAGCCTTGCTGCCGCACTTCACGGGCGGACTGTTTTGGAGTAGCAGGCGGAGCATGACCAATGTCCCCGCCAAAACCGCCTTCGTCAAAAGCTATGGCTGCCAGATGAATGTCTATGATTCGACCCGCATGCAGGAACTGCTGGCGGCGCAAGGTTATGCGGCGGCGGAGGGGCCTGAGCAGGCAGACCTTGTGGTGCTCAACACCTGTCACATTCGCGAGAAGGCTTCCGAAAAGGTCTATTCCGAACTGGGCCGGGTTCGCGAATATAAGCAGGCACGGCAGGCCAATGGTCAAGACATGGTCATCGCGGTTGCAGGCTGTGTGGCGCAGGCGGAAGGCGCTGAGATTGCGCGGCGGGTGAAAGAAGTGGATCTGGTGTTTGGTCCGCAAACCTATCACCGCCTGCCCGCCATGCTGAAGGCACGGTCGGAGACGGGTCTTGCGGTTATCGAAACTGAATTTCCGTCGGATGATAAATTTGAGGGCTTGGGTGGCGCGGCTTCTCGGAAAGCCTTGAAGCACGGAGTTGCTGCATTCCTGACCGTGCAGGAGGGTTGCGACAAGTTTTGCTCCTTCTGCGTGGTGCCCTATACGCGGGGCAAGGAATTTTCGCGCTCGGTGTTGCAAATTCTGGATGAGGCACGGGCCCTTGCTGACAGCGGCGTCAAAGAAATCACACTGCTTGGCCAGAATGTGAATGCCTATCGCGGCAAGGATGCGGCGGGCGAGGTTGCCAGTCTCGCCAAGCTTGTCGCCGAACTGTCATCAGTCTCAGGCATTGATCGCATTCGCTACACCACCAGCCATCCGAGAGACATGACTGACGATTTGATCGAAGCCCATGCCGCCAATGCCAAGCTGATGCCTTACCTGCATTTGCCCGTGCAGTCTGGCAGTGACAAAATTCTCAAGACCATGAACCGGGGGCATACTGCGGAGAACTATATCGAGTTGATTGCCAAGGTGCGGAAAGCCAGGCCCGACATTGCGATTTCCGGGGACTTCATTGTGGGCTTTCCGGGCGAGACTGAGAGTGACTTTCAGGCGACAATCGATCTGGCGAAAGCTGTAGGTTATGCCTCGGCCTATTCCTTCAAATATTCCGAGCGTCCGGGAACGCCAGCCGCTGACCGCCAGGGCCAGGTGCCGGATGATGAAAAATTCGACAGGCTTTATCGTTTGCAGACGGTCCTTCTGGAACAACTCACCGCTTTCAATAGTTCCTGCATCGGCCAGACCATGTCAGTGCTGGTCGAGAAACCCGGACGGAATGCAGGCCAGATGATTGGACGTTCACCCTATTTGCAGAGTGTGCATTTTGACACGCAGACAGCCCAGGTAGGCGATATTATCGCGTGTCGCATCGATTCCACCAAGCCAAACAGCCTCACTGCCACAGTTGTGGGCAATTCCGTATGAGGCTTGACGGGGGGCATTCGCAGACCCAATATACGTCCAGAGGAGATAAACCACACTTGAGCCCAACCAGCGTTATTGCCGCCCACCCCTTGCGCAGCCAACAGCCGCAGGACGACCACACCCTCAGTCTCAGCTTTGACGACAATCGCCTGTTGCCGCGCGTTTACGGCGAACATGACGAACATTTGGCGTTAATCGAAAACAGGCTTGGTGTTGCGATTACGCCGAAGGGAAATCGTGTGGCAATTCGTGGTGGAGCAACGGCGGCGGAAGATGCGCGTTCGGTTTTGTTGTCACTCTACACTCGCGCCAGCCGCGGTACAGATGTGACCAAGGGTGACGTCGATGGGGCCATTCGCATGATGCGGGCCAAGGACGAAGGTCAGTCCGAAGGTGCTGTGCGCACGCGGCGTAAATCCGTCAATGCCCGCACGCCCAACCAGAAATTATATATCGACGCCATCCGCCGCCATGAACTGGTGTTCGGCATCGGTCCGGCGGGCACCGGCAAAACCTACCTCGCCGTGGCCTGTGCTGCCGAAGCTTTGATGAATGGCGAAGTCGACCGCATCGTGTTGTCACGCCCTGCTGTGGAAGCGGGCGAGCGTTTGGGCTTTTTGCCGGGTGATATGAAGGAAAAGATCGATCCC
>CAXTLE010000074.1:0-11327 GCA_964244855.1 uncultured Aestuariivirga sp.
GTGCTGTTCAAATCCCATCCCTATGGCAGACCTGTTGTGGGTGTGGCTGACGATGTGGCCAAGCTGACACTTGATGATGCCACCGCATTTTACCGCAGCCACTACATGCCATCCAACGCCATTCTGCTGGTGGTGGGCGATGTGAAACCCACTGACGTAAAACGTCTCACTGACAAATATTTTGGCCCCCTCAAAAACAACGGCAAGCCCCCAGTGGTGCAGCGCACGCCTGAACCGCTTCATACCAAAGCCGAACGCTTGGAACTTGAGGATGCACGGGTGTCCGATCCCGCCATGATCCGCATTTACAACATCGGGCCCAATTCTGCGACAACGCCACGCGAAGCCTCTGCCTATGCCGTGCTGGCGTCGATCATGGGGTCTAACTCGCAAAGCCGGTTGATCAAGTACCTGGTCACGCGTGACCAGGTGGCAACAATGATAAGCGTGAGTTTTGGTGGCAGCACAAATGAATATGGCATGATGTATGTGACCGCAGCACCGCGCAGCGGGGTTAACGTGCTTGCCCTCGAAAAACAAGTCGACGTCATTCTGCAGGACGTCAAAGACCACGGCGTGACGGCGGAGGAATTGGCGCAAGCTATCAAAACCTCAGAAGCCAGGGATATCTATGCGCGTGACAATCCTGTGGGCCTTGGCACCACGGCAGCAGACGTGCGGGCGTCTGGCCGTTCACTTAATTATATTGACGCCGTGAGTGCCGCCCTTCTGAAGCTCACCCCTGCTGATATTCAACTTGCTGCACAAAAGGTGTTTGATGCAAACCATTCCGTTACCCTCATCATGCGGCCGAAGCACTGACATGATGCGGAATTTTTTACTGTCACTCATCGCTGGTTTTCTGTTTGCGATCACAACTGCCTGTGCATTTGAGGTGCAGGAAGTCGTAAGCCCAAAAGGCATAAAGGCCTGGCTGGTCGAGTCGCATGACGTGCCAATTGTGTCGATGATGTTTTCCATGCCGGGCGGGCGTAATTTTGAACCGCCGGGCAAGGAAGGTGCACACGCCATCATGGCAGACATGTTGGTGGAAGGTGCAGGCTCCCTCAGCAGTGACCAGTTCAAAGCCGAAAAAGTGCGGATGACATCGCGATTGTCATTCTACACCGGTGGAGATTTCACGTCGGGCTACATGAGTGCGCTGAGCAAAAACCGCGACGCCACCGCCGATCTTCTGAAACAGGCTCTCGAAAACCCGCATTTTGAAGAGGCATCTTTCAACCGCTTGCGGGATCAAGCAAAGCAGGATGTAGCAGCAGGAAAAGTTGATCAAAATACCATTGCCGATGATACATGGTTTGCAGCAGCTTTTCCCGGCCACATTTATGGCCGTGGCGGCACAGGAACTGAGAGCAGTTTAAATTCACTGACCACTGATGATTTGCGATCCCTTTGGAAAGCCACAGCCAATCGCCGGGATTTGCGGGTTGCGGTTGTGGGTGACGTGACCCCGGCCGAACTTGTTGTAATGCTCGACCGCACATTTGGTGGTTTGCCGGATCATGCGTCGACGATCACAACGAAATCCGTCGAGCTGGCCAAGGGGCCAATTGAAAAGCGCGTCAGTTATGATGGCCCGCAAACGGTAGTCTACTTCGGCAACCCCGCCTTCGCCGGTGAAGGTCGAGAGGGTTGGTCATCCTATGTCCTCGCTGAAATTCTCGGCGGCAATGCCAGCTTCGCAAGGTTGACGCAGAGCTTGCGCGAAAAGTCAGGACTGACATATGGCGTGAGCTTTACCGACTACACGTGGCGCTATGCAGCTGTTCAAATCGGCACATTTTCAACAGCCACTGCCACGGCGGAGAAAGCACTGATGATGTTGAAACAGCAACTCGCCGACATCGCGCAAACCGGACCAACCGCAGAAGAACTGCGCAAGATCAAGTCTTACATGAACGGGTCCTATGCACTGCGGTTTTCGGACAATGACAGCATTGCCAATGAATTGCTGTTTGTCATGCAACGTGACAATGGCGTGGAGTACTTCAAGGATCGCGCCAGTAGGGTGAATGCTGTCACAGTGGAAGATGTGAAATTAGCGGCGGCAAAATTGTTGAAACCGGAAAACCAGATCATTGTCGTAGTGGGAAAGTTGTAGGTTGGAGCTGACAACATTTTTGACTCGCACAACCGATCCTTCGAGGCTCGCAAAGGCGAGCCTCGAAGGGACTCCAGCTACCATTTCAGAATCTCAGTTATCCTCGTTATCCGCTGAATCAATCTTCAGCGCATCCACACACAATTTGGTTTTCACCGGGCCAATGGTGCGGGCGCGGTAGATGAAGTCGATACCCGATATGCGCCTTGCATCGCCACGAAGTTCGATCGGACCTACCTGCCCGCCTGCGCGAATAACCGATCGTACCTGGTAGGTGTCGCGTGCGCCATTGCTGTATCGCACCGACAAATCTGCAATTTCGATATCGTAATTGGCCGAGCGTAAACGGAGCGTCTTGTAACGTTCAGGCGTCGAAATGCTAAAGCTGTTACGGTCACTCAGCAGACTGACTTTTTCGCAGTCAAGTTCCACCCATTCACGCGTTTGCTGTGGCGGCGGTGGTGGTGGTTCGCCACGACCTACATCGGCCAACAGAATGAGTGTAACGGGGCCTTTTGGAATATAGGTGATTTCGATGGTGCGGATGGGGCGCGGCTCATCGAGTTCAAAAAGGGCGCTGCGCTCACCGTCACGCAAGGTTTGCCGCACTTTGACAACTTCGCTGTCACCGTCTGCATATTTGACCTTCAGCGAACGCACGTCAACCGAACCGCCATCAGCTTCAATGCGCATGGCATTCATGCGGCGGTCTTCCTGCCGGATTTGATAAACGCCAACTTCGGGCGCAGCAGGTTCTGGTTCATAGGTCACTGACCCCACATTGCGCATGCGCACTTCGGCGCTGGCAGGCGCAACAAGCGCCGAAAAACCGGCAAGTGCTGAGATAGCAATAGCCGCGTAGAGATATGGTCGCATAGATAGTCCTCCCGATAACGTTCCGAATCCTAAACTGAGTCTCGCAAGTGACAAAGGCGGGAATTGGGCGGTGTTCGGAGCGCCAGTCGCTCATCCGGCCTCCGGCCACCTCCTCCCGCGCAAAGAGCGGCAGAAGGTGCCCGAAGGCCGGATGAGGGGAACTGGCTCCTAATGCAAAATCTGCTCCAAAAACTGCTTTGTGCGCGGCGACTTCGGGTTGTTGAAGAACTCATTCGGTTCGTTCTGTTCCACAATCTGCCCCTGATCCATGAAAATCACCCGGTTCGCCACCTGCCGCGCGAAGGCCATTTCATGGGTGACGCAGAGCATGGTCATGCCGCCTTGGGCCAAGTCTACCATGACGTCCAGAACTTCCTTGATCATTTCAGGATCGAGTGCCGAGGTGGGCTCGTCGAACAGCATGATCTTCGGGTTCATGCAAAGGGCGCGTGCAATGGCGACGCGTTGCTGTTGGCCGCCTGAAAGCTGACCCGGATATTTCAGGGCCTGCTCCGGAATTTTGACGCGCTTCAAATATTTCATCGCAATATCCTCGGCTTCGGCCTTGGGTTGCTTGCGCACCCACATCGGTGCCAGCGTCAGGTTTTCCAGCACCGTGAGATGCGGAAAAAGATTGAAGTGCTGAAACACCATGCCAACTTCGCGGCGCACGTCGTCGATGTTTTTGAGGTTCGTTGTGAGCGGAATACCATCGACAATGATATCGCCCCGTTGGTGTTCTTCGAGACGGTTGATGCAGCGGATCATGGTGGATTTGCCGGACCCTGATGGCCCACAGATGACAATGCGTTCGCCTTTTTTCACATCGAGATTTATATCACGCAGCACATGGAACTGGCCGAACCATTTGTTGACGCTTTTCATTTCAACAGCGGAATTGACCATGCTTACCTCGTGTGACCTGTGTTGAGCCTGCGCTCAATGAATTGCGAATAGCGCGACATGGCAAAGCAGAAGACCCAGTAAATCAGCGCAAGTGCAAAGTAACCGGTGTTGCCGGTTTGGGCTGAGGCCCATTTCGCGTCGTTGAAGCCGGACACGACAATGCCTGTCAGGTCAAAAATACCGACCACTGTGACAAGGCTTGTGTCCTTGAACAAACCGATGAAATTGCTGACGATGGAGGGAATGACGATCTTCACAGCCTGTGGCATGACAATGAGCGCCATCATTTTCCAATAGGACAAGCCCACGGCTTGTGCAGCTTCATACTGCCCTTTGGGAATGGCCTGCAAACCGCCGCGGATGATTTCGGCCATGTAGGCGGATGCGAACAAGCCCATGCCCAGAAGGGCGATGAGCAATTTGTCCGGATTGATGCCAGGCGGCATGAACAGCGGGAACATGTTGGCGGCCATGAACAGCACCAGCACCAAGGGCACGCCGCGCACCACTTCGATGAAAATTGTACTGAGCAGGCTGACGATGGGCATGGTGGAACGCCGCCCAAGTGCCAGAAGAATGCCCAGGAAAAACGACATGGTGATGGAGGCAACGGATAGCACCAGCGTCACCAGCAAACCGCCCCATTGCGTGGTTTCAACATAGGTCAAACCAAGATAACCGCCGAGCAAAAGAAAGAAGCTGACGACGGGATAAATTGCGAACATGAAAACTGCATTCCAGCCCTTGTGCGGCAGTGACGGAATGAGCAGGCACAGCAGCGAAATCGCACCCATCGCAAACACGATGTTGACACGCCAGCGTTCTTCAAAAGGATAGAAGCCATATACCCACTGATGGAATTTCGCCGCAACGAATGGCCAACAGGCCCCCGCCCCTGGCATGTTGCACAACTCGCGATCCGGCGCTGACCACACGGCGCGGATCAAGGCCCAGTCCGCCATGGTCCACACCACGTAAACAACGAGCGCAGCAACCAGTACGCCGGCCAAACCACTCACAGGGGTTGAGAAAAATTTCTGTCGCAGACTGGCACCGAGACCAACCAGATTTGGTGGCGCGGCAAGGGTTGGTGCATCTTCGGTGCGGACATAGGCCACCATGCTCAACGCTCCACCAATTTCATGCGGGAATTGAACCAGTTCATCAGCGCCGCCGTGAACAGGCTGGTTGAGAGATAAACGATGAGCACAATCGAGAACACCTCAATGGCGGCTCCTGCCTGATTGTTGACGGTGCCACCAGCATACATGAGATCCGGATAACCGATGACGACAGCGAGTGAAGAGTTCTTGGTGAGGTTCAGATATTGGCTCGCCAGTGGCGGAATAATCACGCGCATGGCCTGCGGCACCACGACCAGCCGCAAGGTCTTTCCGGAACTCAGTCCAAGTGCGCCTGCCGCTTCCGTCTGGCCATGGCTGACGGCCATGATGCCGGAACGCACGAGTTCGGCGATATAGGACGCAGCGTAAATGACCAACGCAATCAGCAATGCAATGCATTCCGGCACCAGCGTCATGCCGCCCTTGAAGTTGAAGCCCGCAAGTTCGGGATAGTCCCATTCCACCGGCCAGCCTGCGAGGGCGAAGGCCAGGATCGGCAAAACGATGATGAGTGCGATTGATAACAAGCCAGCGGGAATGATCTGGCCTGACTGTTCACGGCGCAGGCGGGCCCAGCGTAGCAAGTAAAAGGATAGGGCAATGCCAAGGGCAAGCCCTGCTGGCCCCATCCATGCGCCATTTCCAAACGTCGGGTGCGGCATGCTGAGGCCACGATTGCTGAGAAATGTCGATGATGAAAACAGGTTGAAGGCACCCTTTACACCAGGCAGCGGCTTTAGCACCAAGGTGTACCAGGCGAGAATTTGTACAATCAGCGGCACGTTGCGCACCAACTCCACATAGCCCAGTGCAAAGCGAGAAACGACCCAGTTTTTCGACAGGCGCATGACGCCGAGAACGAAGCCCAGAATGGTCGCCAGGATAATGCCCAACACTGCAACCAGTACCGTGTTGAAAAAGCCGACGAGTAAGGCGCGACCGTAGTTGGAATTGGATGAATAGGGGATAAGCGCCATCGACAGGTCAAAGCCTGAAGCCTTGCCAAGGAAATCAAAACCGAACTGCTTGTTCAGCTTGGCCAGATTGGCCTGCGTGTTGAGGACGATTTCATAGAGCCCCCACGCCAGCAAAAGCAGCACAATGACCTGGCTGACAATGCTGCGGAACTTCTGGCTGTAAAGCCAGTCAAAGCTGCCGCCAGTGGGCGGCGCTGAGGAAAGGCGATTGTCGGGAGAGTCTGTCATGGTTTGCGTTTGAGCTCCCCACCCCTGCCCCTCCCCGCAAAGAGCGGGTAAGGGTGAGTCCCTTCACCCCTCCCCAATCTTTGGGGAGAGGCCCGGAGGTGGGGAAAACTTTGCTTGATCAGCGGATCGGAGGTGCGTATTGCAGGCCGCCTGCATTCCACAGGGCATTCTTGCCACGTGCAATTTTCAGCTGGGCCAGATTGCGGTCAAAGATTTCGGCGTAATTGCCGACTTGCTTGATGGCGCTGTAAGCCCAATCGGGGCCAAGGCCCATGCCTTTGCCGAAGTCATTGTCAGCATCCGTTCCATCTGGGTTCTTCACAGACACCGACAGCAAACGCTGGATTTCCGGATTGGCGGACTTCTTCATGTCATCCACATTGGCAGATGTCACACCCAGTTCTTCTGCCGTCAACAATGCGTAGTAAGTCCACTTCACGATGTTGAACCATTGTGCATCACCTTGACGAACAACAGGGCCAAGCGGCTCCTTCGAAATGATTTCTGGCAGAACCATGTGATCAGCAGGGTTGGAGAACTTCAGGATTTCAGCATAAAGGCCAGATTGGTCGGTGGTGAACACGTCACAACGACCTTCCTGATAGGCCTTCAGAACTTCTTCGTTCTTTTCAAAGGCCACAATCTTGTATTCCATTTTGTTGGATTTAAAATAATCCGCCAGATTCAATTCTGTGGTGGTGCCGGTTTGCGTGCACACCGATGCACCGTTGAGTTCAAGCGCCGACTTCACACCCAACTTGGTTGGAACCATGAAGCCTTGGCCATCATAGTAAGTGACGCCAGCGAAGGAGAGGCCGAGACCGGTATCGCGGCTCATGGTCCATGTCGAATTGCGTGACAACACGTCGATGGCGCCCGATTGCAACGCCGTGAAGCGCTCCTTGGCGTTCAGCGACGAATATTTCACCTTGTTGGCATCGCCCAAAACAGCTGCGGCAACCGCCTTGCAGAAATCAACGTCAAGCCCGGTCCAGTTGTTCTTGTCATCGGGTTGTGAAAATCCGATGAGTCCCTGGCTGACGCCGCATTGGACAAAGCCCTTGGCTTTTACGTCATCGAGTGTGCCGGCATTTGCGGCAACGGCCGACAATCCGAGGACCGATGCTGCCGCAAGTAAATTGAGTTTTTTCATTCTTGTGCTCCCTGAATGCGCCAACATGCGCATCAAACTGCTGGCTTAGTGCCAGCCTTGCCTCAGAGAAGCCTCAAATCATCATCCCGTCAAGCCCAATGTATCTCTTGTACCTGTGGGATTTAATGCCCGCTGCCGCCAGCGCCCGCTGCTGGTTTTTTCATGAGGACGAGAAGCAAGGTCGACAGTACAAACATTCCGGTCAAGAGGTAGAACACGTCGGCAATCGCCATCGTCATCGCTTGTTGCCGCACAAGGCCAGAAAGTTTCGCCAAAGCGGCAGCATCAGCGTCCGATCCAAGCGGAGCCATTGCATGGCGCATGTTATCCAGCGTTTCAACCGCAACAGTGCGATCCCACGTCACCGATTCGCGCAAGCGCAGCAGATGCAAATCCATGCGTTGGTTCATCACCGTGTTGATGATGGCAAGTCCCACCGCACCGCCCAGGTTGCGTGTGAGGTTGAAAATGCCGGACGCTCCCCGCATTTCCTGTGGCCGCAGCGTGCCCAAGGATACGTTGGTGATGGTCACCATGCACAGCATCAACGACACGCCGCGCAGAATTTGCGGTATCAGCAATTCCGCGTAAGACCATTGCGAGGTGATGTGAGACGCCTGAAAGGTGCCCAAACCAAAACCCAGGAACCCTGCCCCGATCATGATGCGTGGATCAACTTTCGCCGACAGCTTGCCAGCGATTGGTGCGGTCAGGAACATGGCAACGCCAGTGACAAACAGTGTCTCACCAATTTGTAGCGCCGAGTAATGCTGCACCCGCGCCAGATAGACCGGATACAGATAGGTCAGGCCATAAAGCCCGATTCCCATGGTGAAAGAGAAAAAACAGCCCGTCGCGAAGTTGCGGTTTTTGAAGGCTCCAAATTCCACCAGTGGTGACTTTGATGTCAGCACACGCCAGAAAAAGCCGACACCACCCGCAACACAGAGTGCTGTCAGCGTGAAGATGAGCCCGCTGGCAAACCAGTCATCACCTGCCCCCTCTTCCAGCACATATTCCAGCGAGCCCAGAAATACTGCGAGCAAGCCCAGTGCCGTCCAGTCAAAACTGCTGGCCTGTTTGAAATCGGGCTTGTCAAAATCAATCAGCATCCAGGCACCGATAGAAACCGCAATGCCGGGAACAATGTTGATGAGGAACAACCAGTGCCACGAAAACAGGTCGGTGAGATAGCCGCCAACTGTTGGCCCGATGGTGGGCGCAAGCGTTGCGATAAGGCCGATCAGCGGCGAGATGATGACGCGTTGCTTGGGCGGAAATATTGTGAAGGATGTTGCAAAGACAGTCGGAATCATGGCGCCGCCGACAAAGCCCTGCAACGCCCGCCACACCATCATTTCATTGATCGAGCCCGAAAGGGCGCACATCAGACTCATCACAGTGAAACCGATTGCCGACATCGTGAAGAGAAGTCGCGTACCAAGAATTTGCGACAGCTTGCCCGACAGCGGAATCATGATCACTTCGGCAATCAGATAGCTGGTCTGCACCCAGGAAATTTCATCGGCACTGGCGGAAATGCCGGCTTGTATTTCAGACAATGACGACGACACAATCTGGATATCGAGAATGGCCATGAACATGCCAAACACCATGAACAAAAACGCCGCAATGTGGCGCTTGTTCATCGCGGGTTCGGCGCGTGGAATGCTGCCTGCTGTGAGTGTGGCAGAAGCCATGACTTTATTTTCCGGTGTCGCGTGAATCAACCGTCACGGTGACGGAAAGACCCGGCACAAGTTTCGCCGCAACATCGGCAGGCAGGCTCACCCGCACAGGGTAACGCTGCGTGATTTTGGTGAAATTGCCCGTGGCATTTTCAGGCGGCAAAAGAGAAAATTCAGCTCCTGACGCCGGGGCCACACTTTCAACACGGCCCTCATAAGTCACCGACGAAAAAGCATCAGCCACCACTTCAACCTTTTGTCCAGGATGAATGCTGCCGAGTTGCGTCTCTTTGAAATTTGCTTCGATGTAAGCCGACTGTGTTGGCACCAGCGCCATGAGGCGCGTGCCCGCTTGCACAAATTGGCCAGGTTCAACGGCACGGTTGGCAACGACGCCATCAAACGGTGCTTTGACTTCGGTGAATGATAAATCACGCTCGGCACGCTTCAGCGCCGTTTGCAGTTCAACCAGTTGCGTCTCAGCTTGCGTGCGGCCAGACGCGATGACTGCGAGTTGTGCTTCAGCCGCAGCGACAGCGGCCTGTGCGGCAACAACAGCAGAACTGGCCTGATCATAACGGGCTTGCGCATCATCCATCGACTGCTGGCTGACAACGCGGGTCAACACCAGTTTTGCCACACGGTTTTGCGCCGTCGCACTATTGGCCTCTTCGGTTTTGGCACCCGACAGTTTCGCTTCGGCAGCGGCAACCTGCGCCTTCTGCGCCATTGCCTGACTGTCAAATCCTGTGATCATAGCCTGTTGCGTGGCAATGCGGTTGCGGGCGGATTCGACTGCGAGCAGATAGTCACCATCATCCAGCTTGGCGATGACATCCGCTGCTTTGACACGCGCATATTCTGCAACGGGAATGCTCACAACATAGCCTGCCACTTTCGCGCCTACCTGCGCCGTGTCAGCCTTCACATAAGCATCATTGGTCTCGACCTGAAAACGCCCGACCTGATACCAGTCGAAACCATATTTGCCAGCACCAAGCAGCGCCACCAACATGACGGTTCCCAGAACCAGCTTTTTGACGATGGAGCGCTTTGGCGGCGCGGTTTCATTCAACGCAGGTTGCAGCGCTGCGGGTGTTTCGGTCTTCGACTTCATCACAATGCTTCTGACGGGGGCGTTCATAGGGAAATCCTGAAAAATTGAACCGAACGGTTCGGTTTGACTTGAAATAGACGCAGATGCATACTAATTCAAGACCGAACCGTTCGGTTCCGGAACCAAATTGACGCAGTTAGGATCACAAGTGACCGAAGCCCTCGCCCATCGGCCAGAGCAAGACAGTGCCAAACGCACCCAGATTCTGGACGGCGCGCGCAAATGCTTTCTCGCCAACGGCTTTGACGGTGCCAGCATGAACGACATCGTGGCCGCAGCAGGTGTGTCGAAAGGCACAGTCTATTCCTACTTCACATCAAAAGAAACCCTCTTCGCCGCCATGGTGTTCCAGGACAAACGCCACCAGGCTGAACGCAGCTTCACCCTGGGCGACGAAACAAGACCGATTGCGGGAGTATTGTTTGACCTCGGCATGAAGCTTTCAGAATTGGCCCAGGACGACACCTCTATACCCTACGTCCGTCTCGTCATTGCAGCAGCAGAACGCTTTCCCGAAATCGGCAGAAGTTTCTACGAAGCCGGACCCGAATTCGTCATCCACAAGCTGGCACTCTATCTCGACACCCAAATGAAGGCAGGAGTGCTACACAATCGCGACACCCTGCTCGCCGCCACACAATTCATCGACCTGATCCATTCCGGAATCCTGAAACCAAGACTATTCGGCGTGAAGTCAGCAGCCCAGCGATTGGGCGTGGCGACGGTGGTGCAGAGTTCAGTGGATTTGTTTTTGGGTGGGATGCGGGGGTAGTGGGTGAGGCCAAACGAAAGAAAGAAGCTACACTGCAAGGGCCGTGTCCATGTGGCTCGAGCAAAGTAGCGCAAGCTTGTTGTTTTACGGGGCAAGGCTGGCAATGGCATAAGGGGCCAGCTATTCTCGGACTCAAAATGCTTCCTCCCGTGGGACGCGTTGAAAAATGTTACATGAAAGAGTTGGGATCATGTGTCGCGCCCATATCGAGCGAGCACATCATTTCTGAATCTGTCTGTCAGATTTTGATGGGAGGTGGCGAGTTTTCGATCTCAGGAGTGCCTTGGCTCGAAGCGGACGAGACGAAGGTAGTCGCGCCTCCAACGGCGAAATGTCTTTGCACAAAGCACAACAGCTCTCTTAG
>CAXTLE010000075.1:0-11304 GCA_964244855.1 uncultured Aestuariivirga sp.
CATTGACCAGACCCAGTCTGGCGCTCAGCACTTCTTGTTGCGCGTTCAACACGTCGATAGTGGTACGAGAACCCACAAGATACTCTTGATTAATCCCGTCGAGTGCCAACGCTGCGGCTGCAACCTGTGCCTTCGCTGCGGTGATTGACTGCGCCGAAGAGACCAATGTGTACCAAGCACTTGTCACCTGTTGGCGCACGTTGCGTGTGGCTTGGACGATCTGGACTTGGCGCTGGCTGGAGGTTTGCTTTGATTGGCGAATAGTAGAATACTCGCGTCCACCTTGATAAATCGGAATGGAAAGCACACCGGAAATTGTTGCTGATTCCGTGAAATTCACACCACTTTGTGGATTTCTGGTGCGTTGACCCGACGCTTGCAAACTCAATTGCGGCAGCAAGTCGCCTGTCGCAACCTTTACATCATGCCGTGACGCGTCATACACCCAAGAGGCCGCCAGAATTTGCGGATTGATCTCTTGAGCAACGTCAAGCGCAGCGTCCAGATTGCGTGGAACCCGGCCCAGTCGCGAATACTTCAATTTTCCAGGTTTGCGTCCAACCACCTGCTCATAAGTTGCAATTGAACTTTCCAGATTTGCCTTCGCTGATGCCACATCGCCCTGCGCCCCGCTCACACGGGCACGTGCCTGCGAAACATCGGTTCGCGTCACTTCACCAGCCTCGAAACGCGAACTTGCAGCGCTCGCCTGTTTTTGCAGATTTGACACGTTTTGCTGACGGATTGACAATATTTGCCTGTCGCGAACCACGGCCAGATAAGCAGCAGCCACATTGAACAATACTGATTGCTCGGTTGCTAAAAGTTGCTGGCGGCCAGCTTCAACATTTGCCTTGGCGGACCTTATGCCTTCTACCGTTTTGAACCCACGAAACAACGGCTGCGACAACTGTATGTTCACAGTACTGGACGTTCGGCGATTACGTGGTGACACATCAGTATTGGAAAATGTCTCGGTAACTGACTCTTCAGCATTCACGGTGGGCCGCCAACCTGACTTTGCTGCCGGTACAAGTTCATCTGTTGCCCGCTGGCGTGCACGATCCGCTTCCAATGTCGGGTTGTTGCGATAGGCGGTCCGCATAGCATCGGCCAAACTTTCGGCCTGCGTCGGAACGGCAGCAAAAATGGAAACCAATGCGACGCCTGCCAGGCCCGCTGTTTTGAAATATCTACGAAACGCCACTTAACCCTCTGCCTGACCTGCTAACCTGCCTCGAAGAATCATCCAGCCTCTGTGTGCCGATCTGACTTCCTAACGCACCCTATATCAATCCGATATGTGCTGCCAACCCTAAATGCAAAAACCCTAAACTCTTTGTGAAAACTGTTACGACGAAAACACAGTGCTATTCCGTCGCACCACATTGAAATTTTATGTTCAGCAATCCTTAGGACCAAGGTTGTAACCCCCAACCTGTTCGGCTATACGCGCCGCGCAGATGAGGCCTCGTGGCGGAATGGTTACGCAGAGGACTGCAAATCCTTGAATGGGGGTTCGATTCCCTCCGAGGCCTCCAATTGTTTGATTTAATTGTTTAACTTCATGTTCACCCACAGTTTCTAACATGCACCCCGACGTTGAGGCCGGGTGCTGTGAAATACAAAAGTGCAAAATTTTTAACGCTTCTTGGTTTGCCGGTACTGCTGGCGTCAATTGGTATCGTGTGGGTCACCCTTCAACTGCTTGATCGGGTAACGACAGTCGCCAACAGCGCCGATCACACGAGGACATCGCAGGTTATTCATTCGGCCTTCGCTGCTGAAATCAATTCACTCAACGACTTGGTCACTGACAACGCGATGTGGGATGATGCAGCAATAAACGTTTATGGACCTCTGGACGACGAATGGTTTTACAACACTTGGGGGCTTTTGTCGGAACAAGATTCCTATAACGAAGTGTTGTTGATTGATCCGAAACAGCCATCCGCCCTGAAAGCCTACGTGAAAGGCAAAAAAGTTGAGGTCGACTGGGTAAAAGATATTGGTTCAGGCCTGCAATCGCTTTTGGCCAAATTGCCAATTGGTTACAACGATGCCGCTGCTGAAGGCGCAATTCTGCAAACCAAGGCAGGCCCCGCAGTTGTTTCAGTAGCTTTTGTGGCTGCCACAACGAAAGGACTGATTTCCAAAAATATCGAACCCCGCGCCATTGTCATGCTACGCTACCTCGATGCTAGGCGCTTGACGCATATTTCCCAACAATATGTCGTTAAAAACCTGCGCTTGAATTCAAGCAGCACCTCAGGCGCTTTGGCCGAAAATGCGGTGAAGGATCCCGATGGTAACGTTGTCACCTTTGTCACCTGGGATGATTTGAAACCGGGCGAACAAGCCAGAGAATCAGCTGCTGGCATCACCGCTTTGGCACTCACGTTTCTCGTGTTCGTCGTCACAGCCATGGGTTTGATGTGTTGGACGCTGGTTCGAACAATTGCAAAGCGAGAGGAACAGGCTGTTCAGTCTGCGCGAAAAGATCCTTTGACCGGTTTACCAAACCGCCTCGCAATCACCGAGACAATGGCTGACTTCTCAAAACAAGCCACGCCTTTTGCCGTTGCCTTTGCCGACCTTGATGGCTTCAAAGACGTAAATGATACTTTCGATCATGAAACCGGAGACCAATTGTTGCAGGCCATTGCGGTGGGCATGCAACATCTTGTTCCCGAGCAGGCAAAGCTGGCAAGATTGGGAGGAGACGAATTCATAGTGATTTTCAGCGGCGAAAATCCACAGGAAGCAGCAACCGCCTACGCTCGCAACTTGATCCGCTTCATCAACATGCCATTTGACCTGTCAGGGTGCCATGCGCGCGTTGGCGTCAGTGTGGGAATTGCCTTGTCAGGTGCCGCGCAAAGTTCCCCTGCCGAATTGATGCGGCAAGCCGATATCGCCATGTATCATGCAAAAACCAGCGGCAAAAACTGCCAGAGCCTCTACGTCCCTAGCATGGACGACGAGCGCGATGCTGACATCCGGATATCCCGTGATTTGCGAAAATATTTGCAAGAAGACAGAATTCAATTGGCCTATCAGCCTATTGTTGATGCCAAAACCCATCAAATCTACGCCGTTGAAGCTCTCGCCCGTTGGCCACAAGACGCGGCGGACAATATTTCACCCGACAAATTTGTGGCCGTTGCCGAACAAAAAGGCTTGATCGACATGCTGGGCGAATACGTGCTGCACAACGCCTGCCAACAGCTGCGGCAGTGGGAACAGGTTCACCTGAACGTCAACGTGTCCCCGCTACAATTGAACAATCCGGCTTTTGTTGAAACAACGCTGGCAATCATCCGCGCCAGCGGCATCAATCCAAACCGAATTGAAATGGAATTGACAGAAAGCACCTTGCTCGAAGATATCGACCGCACGCTCAACCAGTTTGCACTTCTGCGCTCGCATGGAATTCGCATCGCTCTGGATGATTTCGGCGCTGGTTATGCAAGTCTCGGCTATTTGCAAAAGCTGCAATTTGACTGCATCAAAATTGACAAGGTAATTTGCAATCAATTCGCCAGCGGCACCAAAGGCTTGAATATCGTGCAGGCCACAACATTATTGGCCAAAGGTGTTGCTTCAAGCGTCGTCGCCGAAGGTATTGAAACCGCCGAACAAGGAGAAATCCTGCGGCTGTCTGGCTGCAGTCATTTGCAGGGCTTCCACTATTACAAACCAAAATCGGCGGCTGAAATCACCAAATTGCTGGAAAACGAACAATTGGCCGTGGCCTGATCGATTCCACGTTACGGTTTGACATTAATTCCGAGGCCGAGCCGCACTGCGAGAGACGGCCAGCGCCGCCTCAGCCAGGTTACGAACTTAACAGTGGCAACCCGTCGGAATCGACGCACGGGAGGAAAATCAATTGAGAGAATCATTAGTCCAACCGGAATCATCCAAACCCCGAGAATGGGCAGGAAACTGAACAAACCGCCAACCATAAACAGCAGTCCAAGCCCAACACGAAGAATAATGTTGGCTGGAAGTGGTACGCGTTTTCCCAGTAACTTGATGGACTTCACGGTTTGCAGGCTCCCATTGCGGTTTTCAGCAATATGGTGCGCAACACGGCAAAACCAAGTTGTTTCGCCTCAGCCAAAGCTTTTACCAGAAAACGCATAAAAACCCTTTACCTCTGAAAAGCCCTTGCGCTATAGGACGGCCAATTCCCTGATAGCTCAGTTGGTAGAGCATTCGACTGTTAATCGAAATGTCGTTGGTTCGAGTCCAACTCGGGGAGCCATTCCATCATTTCACCACCTGACCAAACTTGCGTGTGCCCGCCACGCAGGCTACAACAGCAATTGTTACCACAAGCATCAGCGGGCTCACCCGTTCGTGCAACAGCAAAGCCGCCCATCCCAGCGCCATAAAAGGCTGCAACAATTGCAACTGCCCCACAGCGGCAATTCCTCCAAGGGCAAGGCCCCGGTACCAGAATATAAAGCCGATCAACATGCTGAAGACGGAAACATAACCGAGCCCCGTCCATGCCGCGAGACTGACGTGACTGAACGATACGGGCCAACGCCAAAATACCAGACCCGCCATCACTGGAAACGATATCACCAAGGCCCAGGAAATCACTTGCCAGCCGCCCAGTACACGCGACAACTTCGCACCTTCGGCATAGCCAAGGCCACAAACCACAATAGCCCCCAACATCAGCACATCGCCCCGCGCAAGCGTAGCACCACTTTCATAGGCAGCAAATCCCGCCACAAAAGCGCTACCGAGGCATGAGAACAGCCAGAACGCAGGAGAAGGCCGTTCTCCGCCCCGCAACACACCAAATATCGCCGTCGCCAACGGCAACAGACCAACATAAACCGTGGAATGCGCTGAGGTAATTGTTTGCAATGCAAGCGCCGTCAGCAAGGGGAAACCCAGCACAACTCCCAGTGCCACAACGCAAAGTGAAAGTACCTGATCGCGCGACGGCCGCTTTTCCCGAAACAGCAAAAGCATGGCAAGGCCGAGTAACCCCGCAATGCTGGCACGCGCCACAGTCAAAAACACCGGATCGAAATCCGCAACCGCAACCCGCGTGGCAGGCAACGACAAACTGAAAATCAGTACACCAAGAAACCCATTGACCCAGCCTTGCATTGAAGTGCTCATGCTGCTTCCTATCGTATTTCATGCGCTATTGATGCTGAATTTATGAGGGGACAAGGGATTGTTCGACTCTGGCATGATGTGTCGGTTGCTCCCCTTTGACCTCCCCTCACCGTTCGGTTAAAAGAACAAATTAAACCGGGAAAGCAAACAATGGACATCAAGCAGGATACGATCGCCGCTATTGGCAATACGCCGCTCATTAAGCTGCGGCGCGCGTCAGAGCTGACAGGATGCACCATTCTCGGCAAAGCTGAGTTTATGAATCCAGGCCAGTCAGTTAAAGACCGTGCGGCACTCTACATCATTCGCGACGCCATTGCCCGTGGCGAACTTGAACCCGGCGGCACTATCGTTGAAGGTACCGCTGGCAACACTGGCATTGGCATTACAATTGTTGCGAATGCCATGGGCTTCAAATCGGTGATCGTGATCCCTGAAACACAGTCGCAAGAGAAGAAAGACGCATTGCGCCAACTCGGTGCCAAATTGGTCGAAGTTCCCGCCGTTCCCTACAAGAACCCCAACAACTACGTGAAATACTCAGGCCGCTTGGCTAAAGCCTTGGGTGGCGTCTGGGCCAACCAGTTTGACAATGTCGCCAACCGCGAAGCCCATATCCACACGACTGGCCCCGAAATCTGGAACCAGACCGACGGCAAAGTCGATGGATTCGTCTGCGCCGTTGGTTCGGGCGGCACTTTGGCGGGGGTATCCCTTGCGCTGAAAGAGCGGAACAAAAACGTCAGAATTGTGTTAGCAGATCCAATGGGTGCTGCTTTGTACAGTTTTTACAAAACCGGTGAATTGAAGTCCGAAGGCTCATCAATAACGGAAGGCATTGGTCAAGGCCGCATTACAAAAAATCTCGAAGGCATAGTTGTAGACGATGCTTTCCAGATTCCCGACAGTGAGGCCATTCCGATTGCTTTTGATTTGCTGGAACACGAGGGATTATGTATGGGTGGATCGACTGGTGTGAATGTGGCGGGTGCAATTCATCTCGCCAAGCAATTGGGACCCGGCCACACGATTGTGACCATCCTTTGCGATTTCGGCACGCGCTACGCATCGAAACTATTCAATCCGGAGTTCCTCATGTCGAAGAATTTGCCTGTGCCAGCTTGGTTGATTGATAAAACAACCATTCCAACTGTGTTCGAGGCCCCATGAGCAACAATCTCGTCTCGACGGACTGGCTGGCGATGCGGTTGCAATCGCCGGATATCGTAATCATTGATGCCTCATGGCATCTGCCCGCAACCAAACGCAATGCCAAGGCCGAATTTGCAGCCAACCATATTCCCGGTGCCCAGTTTTATGATCTGGATGCAGGTTCATCACCCGACACCACCCTGCCCCACATGCTGCCCTCGCCGGAGAAATTCGCGGCAGACATGAAGGCGCTCGGAGTGGGCAACGGCAAGTCCGTGATCGTCTATGACTCAGTTGGATTGTTCTCCGCCGCCCGCCTGTGGTGGATGCTGAAAACCTTCGGTCACAAACACGTTTCTGTATTGAACGGGGGTCTGCCAAAATGGGAAGCCGAGCGGCATCCGTTGGAAAGCGTGACATTTCCTGTCACTCGCAATTTGAATTTCACACCGAACTTTGACCAGACAAAAGTAAGGTCCCTCAAAGACGTGGCAGCGGCACTGAAATCCAAATCAGCACAAGTGGCAGACGCCCGATCCGGACCACGTTTCCGCGGTGAAGAAGCCGAAGCCCGCTCCGGCGTCCGCCCGGGACATATGCCCGGCGCACACAATGTTCATTATTCGACGCTCCTCAACGCAGACGGAACTCTAAAAAAAGGCCAAGCCCTGCGTGAGGCTTTTACGCAAGCAGGCATCGACCTCGACCGCCCCATCATCACGAGCTGCGGATCCGGTGTAACAGCATCAATTCTGATGCTGGGGTTGACAGAACTCAGCAAAAAAGACGCCGCTCTCTACGATGGTGCCTGGGCTGAATGGGGCGCGAGCGAGCAAGCGGTGGTTACGGGGTGACTTGCGCAACCTTATAACTTATGTTATTACTCTAACATATGTTATAAGGAAATCACCATGAATGACATGTCCACAATCAACAAATGCAAAGTCACTACAGTCGGCAATTCGGCTGGCATAACGCTGCCCAAAGAAGTGCTGGCAAAACTCCGCATTGGCAAAGGCGATTATTTAACACTTGTGGAAACGCAAGACGGTTATTTGCTAACCCCCTATGACAGCAACTTCGCCAAGGCGATGGAGGCAGCTGAAATTATCATGCGAGAAAATCGTGATGCTTTGCGGGAACTCGCAAAATAATCCATGGAATATATTTGGCTTACGCAAGAGCTAGTTTCAGCTTTTCACATGAGACAACTCGCAGAACACGGAGGCGGAGCAGGCCTGCGTGATTCAGGCCTTTTAGCTTCAGCCTTGCAACGCCCACAAAACAAAATGATGTACGGTGAACCAGATATTGCCGTATTGGCCGCAGCATATGCTTATGGCATAGTTCGTAATCATCCTTTCATTGATGGAAACAAGCGAACAGCTCTCGTCGCGTCATTTTCGTTTCTGTATTTGAATGGTTACAAAGTCACGACCTCGCAAGCCGAAAATGTTACGGTTTTTTTGTCATTGGCTTCTGGCACATTGACGGAAGACGAACTTGCAGGTTGGTTCCGCAAGAGCCTTTTGAAATTTTAATCACCTTACCGGCGGCGCATATAACACGCCGCCCTTGTCCCACTGATTGTTCAACCCGCGCTCAATCTGCAGCTTCGATGCAGTTCCCAGATTGCGGTCAAACATTTCGCCATAATTGCCAACGGCGGCAATCGCACGCGCTGCCCACTCCGCATCAAGACCCAGATCAACACCAAACGTTCCTTCAACGCCCAGCAACCGGCGCACGCCGGCCTTCTTCGACGTCGTCTTGGCTTCCGTCACATTGGGTCCACGCAGTTCCATTTCTTCAGCATCGATCAGTGCGAACAGAGTCCACCGCGCAATGTTGAACCACTGCTCGTCACCAACCCGCACGGCTGGCCCCAACGGCTCCTTCGAAATAACTTCCGGCAAGACAATGTTTTCATCTGGCTTCGATAGCTTCAAACGAATGGCATAGAGCTGCGACTGATCGGCAGTATAGGCGTCACATTCATTTGCATCAAACGCGGCTATGGCAGCATCAGGCTTGTCAAAAACCTTGGCCACATAAGCCATTTCGCGTTCCTTGAAAAAGTCTTCCACATTGGCTTGCGTCGTGGTGCCGCTCACGAAACAGATGGCAGCCTGACTCATGTTGAACACCGAAACCACGCCAGAAAGTTTCTTCACCAGAAAACCCTGGCCGTCATGATACAGCACACCAACAAAGCGGAACGGAAATTTGGTTTCCCGCTCCATCGTCCAGGTCGTGTTGCGCGATAAAACATCAACCGCACCAGTTTTCAATTTCTCAAAACGATCCTGCGCCGACAACGGCACATAGGTAACCTTGCTGGCATCACCCAGCGTAGCAGCAGCCAGCGCCTTGCAATAATCAACATCCATGCCGGCCCAAACACCGTCGCTTCCCTTTTCCGCGAAGCCGAGAAGCCCGGCGTTGACACCACAGTTCAAGGAACCCCGCGCCTTCACATCCTCAAGTGTCGTTGCTTGCGCCGCAATTGTCAGCGCAAAAATTGAGGCAGTCAGGGCGAGCAGTTTGCGCATGGCGAATCCGTGTCCAATGAAAGGTGCCGGACCATAACGGCTCTAACTTCAAGTGCCAAGCCGCTTTGCGAGGCTGTCAATATCTGCGAAGGTTTCGCACTCCGGCCTGAAGGGACGCGAGATCATGATCACCGGAAGCCCAAGATCACGCGCAGCATCCAGCTTCGCCCGCGTCCGGTCACCACCCGCATTTTTTGTCACAAGATGCGTGATGCAATTATCGCGCATCAGCGAGATTTCGCTTTCAACCGATTGCGGCGGACGATCAAGAATTTCCCGCCAACCTGCAGGCATGTCTTCGGAAATCGGCTCAACCGTACGCACCAGACCACCAATATCCTGACGTGCAAAAAAACCTTCCAAATCTTTCCGTCCCGTCGTGATCAGCGCAACCGCACGCGGCGGAAGCATTGCAGCGGCCTCCGCCAGCGATGGCACATCAAACCAGTGATCATCAACACGAGGTATCCACGCGGGCCGCTCAAACCGCAGCAGTAAACAACCAAACTGTTGCGCGGCCTCAAACCCATGCCGGGACATAGTCGCCGCAAACGGATGCGTAGCGTCAACCAGCACATCAACCTGATGCGTGTCCAAATAATCAACAAGCCCCCCAACCCCACCAAACCCACCAACCCGCAATTTGCCTTCAGGCAAAATCGGCGATGAGGTCACGCCAGCAAGCGAAGTTGTCACGTCATGTCCATCAGCAACAAGCCGCGCCGCAATAACCCGCGCTTCATGAGTACCACCAAGAATGAGAATGCGACGATCAGCCTTCTCCCGCCCCTCTTGGCGGGAGAAGGTGCCCGACAGGGTGGATGAGGGGACAGTGGCACGCACCCTAACGCGCATGCCCAATAATTTTGCCATCGCGTGAAACAACAATCACATCAGCAACACTGGCCCCGTCCAACACCGCATTCACATGCACCAGCCCCTCCTCCGCCACCCGCTGCGCCAATCCATCTCCCGCCAGTTCCAAAACTTCCAGCGCCGAATTTGCCGCCAAAACCCGTTCTCGCAAATCCGGCGAAACCCTCTCCGCCAACCAGACGAAATCCACCTGTGACCGCCCCGAATGCAAATCCATCGCCCCCTGCGCCAGCTTCACTATTTTGCCAAAGCCACCGCCAATCGTCACACGCGACACCGGGTTCACCCGCAGATACTTCAACAATCCGCCCGCAAAATCCCCCATGTCCAGCATGGCTTCAAGCGGCAATCCAAAATGCGCCCGCACAGCATCCTCAGACGTCGACCCCGTACATCCCGCCACATGCGGAAATCCCGAAGCCCGCGCCACATCAATGCCGCGATGAATGGAAGCAATCCACGCCGCACAGGAATAAGGGTTGACGATACCCGTGGTGCCCAAAATCGAAAGCCCGCCAACAATGCCGAGTCGTCCGTTCCAGGTTTTCTCAGCCAACGCCACACCGCCGGGAACCGAAATTTCAATCTCAGCCCCCACACCAAATTCCGCCACAACCGCTGCCATCATCTGCCGCGGCACCGGGTTAATGGCAGGCTCTCCAACCGCAATCGGCAAGCCCGGCTTGGTCACAATGCCAACCCCCTCACCCGCCTTGAACACCACGCCGGAATCCCGCAACCGCAACGTCGCAACAATCGTCGCGCCATGCGTCACATCCGGGTCATCGCCAGCATCCTTCACAATGCCAACCCGCGCCCAACCCTCACCTTTTTCTTCCAGCGCCAGCGGAAATGCCACCACCTGCCCCTTTGGCAAGGTGATCTCCACAGGATCTGGAAATCGACCCGTCACCAGTGCCGTCAACGCCGCCTTGGTTGCTGCCGTGGCACAGGCCCCCGTCGTCCATCCACGGCGCAATGCCTGTTCTGGCTTTTCCAATCGCATGATTTTCTCGTATAGGGAGCAAATGAGTGTGACTCCAACAAAAACGGCTGCTGCCTGGGGCCAGGACAAGGCAGGCTTTGCACGGCTCGATGCCGAAGCCTTTCCGCACTTCGAACCGGGCTGGGTATGGCTCGTCGGTGCTGGCCCCGGTGCGCCCGGATTGATGTCGCTTCTCTGCTACCACGCCATGCAAAACTGCGACGTCGTCGTTTATGACGCGCTGGTAAATCCTGACATTCTGCGCTGGGTACGTGTGGGTGCCGAACTGGAATACGCCGGAAAACGCGGAGGAAAACCATCCCCCGTCCAAACCGATATCACCATCCGCCTCATTGAACTTGCCCGGCAAGGCAAGCGCGTGCTGCGCTTGAAGGGCGGCGACCCCTTCATGTTTGGCCGTGGCGGCGAGGAGAGCCAAAACCTTGCGAAAAACGGCGTGCCATTCCGCGTCGTTCCCGGCATATCTTCAGGCATTGGCGGCTTGGCTTATGCCGGAATTCCAGCCACCCACCGCGACACAAACCACGCCGTCATCTTCCTGACAGGCCACGACGCCACCGGAAAAATGCC
>CAXTLE010000076.1:0-11265 GCA_964244855.1 uncultured Aestuariivirga sp.
AAATCAAATCTGTTCAATAAACTCAGGCGTGAATGAGTTCTTCACGGTTGACTATACCAGTTCAAGCCTGAGGCGCATTGCGCTCAGCCATGAAGCGATCAAACTCTTCCTGATCCTTGGCACGGCGCAGTTTTACCAAATGCTCGGCAAAGGCATGGCGCTCTTCATCAAGCTTGCGGCGTTCCTGTTCCAAGCGATCAAGCTGGGTTCTACGGTAATCATCGAACGCAGCATTACCAGTAGAGCTTTGAGGACTACGGAAGCCAGACCAGGCCTTGCGCGCGTCATCCCGTGATTGCTTCCAGTTTTGCCATGGTGGTGCAGTATCGCTGGCACCTGCCCACAACTCACCTTTGTAAAGCTTCACGGCCATTGCGGCAACGCCCAGCGGCCAGAACACAATGAAAGATCCAACGACAGCAGCGATTTCAACGCCAGACCACCGTCTCTTCTTCCAGCTTTTGCAGCTTCCGCGCCATTCGGTTTGACCTTGCCCCATGCTGTTGTCAGCCGTTGCAGCACTTGCACCTTCATTCATGAATATACCCTCCTTCTTACGCAACAGAATGTGGGAGGGAAAAATCACATATCAAGTCTTGAAAAATGAAAATGCATTTACTTCTGCGCGCGCGCAATAGAGTCCAAAATCATCTGTTCAGCCTCGGCAGCATCACCCCAGCCCATGACCTTAACCCACTTGCCACCCTCCAAATCCTTGTAATGAGCGAAGAAATGTTCAATTTGCTGCAAGGTGATTTCCGGTAGATCTTTATAGTTCAATACATTCTCGTAACGCCGGGTCAACCTGGGAACTGGTACAGCAATTATTTTTTCATCACCACCCGCTTCATCCTGCATTTTCAGAACGCCGACAGGCCTCACCGCAATGACGGCCCCCGGAACGATACCGCGCTGGTTGGCAATCAGCACATCAATTGGGTCACCATCATCGGACAAAGTATGTGGCACAAAGCCATAATTTCCGGGATAGCGCATCGAAGTATAAAGGAATCGATCCACCACCAAGGTACCCGCCTTTTTATCCATCTCGTATTTGATAGGCTCGCCGCCAACGGGAACTTCCACAATAACATTCACTTCTTTGGGTGGATTTCGACCAATGGAAATATGTTCGATTCTCATGTTCAACTCCCGTTCAGAAACAACACTATAGAACGGGAAACATGAAATTCCATTGCCAATTGGTGCAAAACCAGCGGGCAATGGCCCTCGACAGTCAGATGTGGCTGGTCTAGTTTAATACGCTTCGGGGGAAGAGTTCAGGTCACACACGCAGGTGCGCCCAAAAAGGGCATGGCCTGAATATTTGAGGGAGTTTCCACCATGCCATCAACAGTCAAAACTTCGGCTTTGAAAAAGCTTTCGGTACTTTTGCTTGCGGCAGCATTTATGGGTCTGCCCGTTGTGGCGTCCTTTGCTGAAGATCAAATGACACCTGAGGAAATAGAAGCGATGCTGGCGAAGCCCAAAGAAGCGGCGCGCAGCATCAAGGTGACACCGAAGGAAGAAGCGCCAACCGAAGAGGCGTCCAGCGGAGAAATGTCTGCCGAAGAAATCGATCAGATGCTGAATGCTAAAAAGGCCCCCCACAGGAACAAAGAAACAAAGGCACAGCAATTGGCCGGAGGTATGTCGGCTGAAGACATCCAGCTAAAACTGAAGCCCAAAAAGAAGACCCGCAGCATTAAGGTCATGCCGAGGGAGCAGGCGAAAGCCCAGATCGACACGGCGCTTGAAGGCGACATAGGCGTTGCCGAGCGCCAGAAAATTGTAGAGGTCACGAAAAAGGCAGAACTGCCGAGCCTCGATTTCTCAATCAACTTCGGCTTTGACTCCGCGGATATTGACCAGGATTCCTTCGCCACCCTCGATACCCTGGCAGAAGCGTTGAAAAGCGGCGATCTCAGCACCTATCGCTTTCTCATTAACGGCCATACCGACAGCAAAGGTTCCGACGATTACAATCTGGCCCTTTCCCAGCACCGCGCCGATTCCGTGGCTCAGTATCTGATCAGCAAGCATGATATTGACCCGGCGCGCCTGAAGGCCATTGGCTTTGGCGAATCCTCATTGAAAGATGTCAATGACAGCGAAGCCGCATCCAACCGCCGCGTTGAAATCGTCAACCGCCCTTAAGGATTGCCATGCGCCGCGCATTTTTTGCGACTGTTATTTTATTGACTGCTTTTGCGTGTCCCGCAGAAGCCGCCCGAAAACTTGCGCTCGTGATCGGCATCAACAATTACAAAGAAGTGCCGAAGCTCGAAAAGGCAGTAGGCGACGCTGAAGCGGTTGGCCAAGCTTTGTCGGGCCTTGGCTTTCAAGTTACGACAGCGCTGGACATGGACAGGCGAAATCTCAATCTGGCCCTGTCCAAACTCTATGCCTCAATCGAGCCTGGTGACACAGTGCTGGTGCATTATTCTGGTCACGGCGTTCAGATCGAGAACGACAACTATTTGCTACCAGCCGATGTGCCTGCCCCCGAAGACGGCAACGCAGAGTTATTGAAATCAGAATCACTGCGTTTGCTCACCCTTGTCGATACCATCACAGAAAAAGGTGCGGGCGCCACGATCCTGATCATCGATGCCTGTCGCGACAACCCTTTCGCGAAAGGTGGCAAGCGCTCGATTGGCGGAACCCGTGGATTGGCCAATGTCTCGACAACCAAGGGCACCTTTATCATGTATTCGGCAGGTGCGGGCCAGTCCGCACTTGATCGTCTGGATGACAACGACCAGTCCGGCACATCGGTGTACACCCGCGTGCTGGTCTCACGCCTTGCAGACCCCGCCATGAAACTGCGGGATCTCGCAGCATCCGTGCGCGACGAGGTTGAGCAGATGGGAAAGTCCGTCGGCCATGATCAGCGCCCGGCTTATTATGACGACCTTTCTGCCGACTTTTCTTTGTCACCCGCCAGCAATCTGCCCGTGGTGCAACAGTCGGCTGTTTATGTGCCGCCGAAAATTGTTGCACCACCACCAGTCACAAAATCAGAGAATGCCGATGAAGCCCGCCAAGCTTGGGAAGCCGTCAAAGACCAGAATTCGCCTGCGCCGTTTGATATTGTGGCCAAACGCTATGCCGGAACCTTCTATGGCGACCTCGCCGCGTCGCGAGCCCATGAATTGCGAGACACCGCCACGCGTTCCGCCAAGGATAAAATGAAACAGGCCGCGATCCAGCCAGATGAAGAACCAGCGCCGCCGCCTCTGCGCAAAAAACCAAGGCCGCAACCAGAACTCCAGTCTGCAGGCAACTTCGGCTGGGCTGTAATAGTAGGTTCATACCAAAGATCAGAAACGTCTAAAGCCCGGGCAAAATTAAAAGCCGCCCGCGCCCAGGGTTTCGACGCACAAATGATCAACACCGACCATTACGACCTTCTGACACCGGGCCTTTATGCCGTCGTCATCGGAGCCAGCTCTCGCAATTCGGCGCTCAGTCTTGCCTCAGACGTGCAGAACTATTTTGGCGACGCTTATGCAAAACAGCTGCAATAGACTGGCCCTCGCTTTTTTGGTCATGTCTATGTCATCAGTGCTGGCAGAAGAAGCACCTGCCCTGCTCACCCGCGAAGCTTGGCAAGCCAAGTCCCCATCGCTGAAAATGACAACGCAAAAACCCGTGGCGATTTTGATCCATCACACGGGATCCGCAATGAAGCCGAAGACAAGCCTGGCAGCTAAAATGAAAGGCTTGCAGCGCTTCTCGCAGGCCAACGAAAAACTATCCGACGGTCGCATGAAACCCGCTTGGCCCGATGTGCCCTATCACTTCTACATCGCCGCCGACGGCCAAGTCGCGGAAGGGCGAGACATCAATGCCGTTGGTGACACCAACACCGGTTATGATCCGTCAGGCTACATTCAGGTGGTGGTTGAAGGCAACTTCGATAAGGAACGATTGACGGAGCTTCAGGCGGAATCGCTGAAAACAGTTCTGAAATGGTTGATGGGAAAATATATGATCGGAGCATCCGCCATCAAAATGCATAAAGATAAAGCACAAACGGCTTGTCCGGGAAAACACTTTGAAGTGAAACTGCCTGGAATTATTTCGGATTTAAAATGACCATCTGAGCTGCTGGCGGTTTAACGGGCGATTTAATAAGCAAACTGAACAGCCCCCGGATTGCCAGAGGCTTGTTGGTTTAAGTTATGCGACCAAGAGCATGTTGGCCATGGCTGCGGTCTTCTGGCTGCGGTTGCTGTGTAGTAGTTTTCTTCGGCTTCGACAGGCGGCATGTTCCTATGGGTTTGAGCAGGCGCCTGCGATTGAACCAATCAACCCATTCCAGCTTTGCAAACTCAACGACTTCGAAGGATCACCAGGGCTCCCGCCTGTGGATCATTTCGGTTTTGTAGAGGCCGTTGATGGTTTCGGCGAGAGCATTGTCATAGCTGTCACCAATGCTGCCGACCAAAGGTTCGATTCCTGCTTCCGCCAATCGCTCGGTATCTTTGATTGAAAGATATTGGCTGCCGCGATCACTGTGGTGAACGAGGCCACCATTGTTCACAGGCCTTCGGTCATGAATGGCCTGATCAGGGGCATCCAGCACAAAGGCGGTATGGGCCGTTCGGCTGACCCGTCAGCTGACAATATAGCGGGCAAAAACATTGATGACGAAATCGACATAGACCATCTCTGCCCATGTGGAGACGTATGTAAAGTCCGACACCCACAACCGGTTGGGAGCAGGTGCATGGAATTTCCGGTTGACTTGGTCGAGTGGGCAAGGTGTTGCCTTGCAACGTGTGTTGTGCGCATCAGCTTGCCGCAGATAACGCCCTGTAATTTTTTAGCCGTCAGATGAATGCTTGCATTCACCGTTAGGCCCGTCTCTTTCATCAGTCTGTCTACTTTTTCCGGGTAAGTCCACAGAGCAAACTTCAATATGAATTAAGATGCGGGGGGAAAACTCAGTCAACCCATTGCAAGGGATGGAGTTTGCACGCATAGTTTCTGTTCTGGATTTCCGGAGCATTTGACATGAAAATAGGCGTCTTTGGGCTTGGCTCCATGGGGTATGGCATGGCTACGTCCCTCATCCGTTCTGGACATCAGGTCTACGGAGCGGATATCAACCCGGCGTCGATGGCGCGTTTGCGCGCGGACGGCGGAGCACCGGAGGATGCCATGTCTGCTGTGGCGGACTTGGCTGCCGTGACGATTGTTGTTCTCAATGCCTCCCAGGCAGAAGATGTGCTTTTCGGTGAGCAAGGTCTGGTTGCCAAAATGGCTGGTGATGCTGTGCTCATCCTGTGTGTCACCGTTGCTCCCGACTATGCCCGCAGTGTCGCCAGTCGCTGTGCGGCACGTGGGCTAGACTTTCTCGATGCACCGATATCAGGCGGCTCTGCGAAGGCGGCACAAGGCAAGCTTTCCATCATGGCCTCTGGCAGTCCCAATGCGTTCAGGAAGGCGCGGCCCGCACTCGATGCGATGGCCGAAACTGTGTTTGAACTTGGAGCCGAGGCTGGCATTGGCTCTGCCATGAAGGCCGTCAACCAGATGTTGGCTGGCGTGCATATCGCAGCCATGGCCGAGGCCATTACTTTTGGCATGACGCAAGGCATTGATCCTGAGACTTTCATGAAAGTCATTCCCCGATGCGCAGGCACAAGCTGGATGCTGGAAAACCGCGCACCGCACATTGTTAAGGGTGATTATACAGCCCACTCTGCGGTGGATATTTGGCCGAAGGATTTGGGCATCGTATTGGATGCTGCCCGTGCATCGAAATTTGCTGCACCTATCACTGCAGCTGCCATGCAGCAATTTCTCGCAGCATCAGGCATGGGGCTGGGACGCGAAGATGACGCCGCAGTGGCCAAAGTCTATGCCCGCAATGCCAGTCTAAAACTTCCCGGTGCATGATGGCGACGTTTTTTGGCGCCATTGCCGATGACTTTACGGGTGCGACTGACCTCGCTGGACTGTTGGCAAGATCAGGTGTTGAGGTGTCTTTGCGCATTGGTGTACCACAGCATCCGCCTGCCGCGACAGCCCCCCTTGAAATCATCGCCTTGAAATGCCGGACGGCGCCCGTCGACGAAGCCGTGACGGAGGCTACGGCTGCACTGGACTGGCTTCGCAACGCGGGTGCCAGAAGGTTCTTCTGGAAATATTGTTCAACCTTTGATTCAACACCACGCGGCAATATTGGACCTGTGTCTGAGGCTCTGATGCAGGCGTTGGCTTCGGACCAGACGATTTATTGTCCGGCATTTCCGGAAAATGGCCGATCAATTTTCATGGGGAATCTGTTTGTGGGCGAACAACCGCTGGCGGAAAGCCCGATGAAGGATCATCCGTTGACGCCCATGCGAGAATCAAACCTGATGCGCTTATTGACACCTCAGGTCACTAAGCTTGTGGGCCTTGCCAATCGGCATATCGTGGCCAGGGGACCAGATGCGCTTCAGCAAAAGCTCGCCCAACTCAGGTCCAATGGCATTGCCCATGTCGTTGTTGACGCCGTGGCCAATGATGATTTGCAGGTCATTGCACAGGCATGCTGTAACATGGTATTTTTGACAGGTGGAAGTGCTGTTGCCATGCCGCTGCCTGCGATTTGGTTGCAGCAGGGACTGCTGCAAAACAGCGATACAACATTGCTGCACAGGGTCGACGATGGATCGACCATCATTCTCTCAGGCAGTTGCTCTGAGATGACCAACCTTCAGGTTGCCGCTTATTTGGCAAATGGAAATCCAGCTTTCAAATTGGATCCGCGCGAACTTTCCGTACACGGAGCAAATCCCGCGCTGCAATGGCTGTCGGTGCTGAATCCGGCGTCAACACCGCTGATTTATGCCACAACATCACCTGAAGACGTGCGCCTTGCACAGACAGCATTGGGTGTTGAGCGGGCCGGATCATTGGTCGAAACCACTCTTGCTGTTTGCGCATTGAGGGCGCGCGATCTGGGATTCAGGCGCTTTGTGATCGCCGGCGGCGAAACCTCCGGCGCTGTCACCAAGGCACTGGGAATTTCGCGACTTACCATTGGACAAGAAATAGCACCCGGTGTGCCGTGGTGTTTTGCCCAAACTGCAGGACTAGCTGTGGCGATCACCTTGAAGTCTGGTAATTTTGGCGACGAGAATTTTTTTGGCAAGGCGCTTGAGGTTTTGGACGCATGACTGAAGACGCCCGCTTGCGCGAACAGATTTGCACTTTGGCCAAGTCATTGTTTGATCGCGGCCTGACCCACGGCTCCACAGGGAACATCTCTGCACGCACGCCAGATGGCGGTTTGCTGGTCTCGCCCACAGGTTCCAGCTTCGGGCGCTTGGATCCCGCGCGCTTGAGCCGTTTCAACCTTGAAGGCCAACATATCAGCGGTGATAAGCCGACCAAGGAAATGCCTCTGCACAGCGCCTTCTACGACACCCGCAGCCAGGCCGGCGCTGTTGTGCATTTACATTGCTGCCATGCCGTGGCCTGGTCGATGATGCCTGATGTAAATGAGGATGATTTTCTGCCGTCCCTAACGCCCTATGCCATCATGCAATTAGGCCGGGTGAAGTTGCTGCCGTTTTTTCGCCCCGGCGATGCTGCCATGGGGGCAGCCGTGCGCGGATTGGCAGGAAAGCGCTCTGCCGTGATGCTCGCCAATCATGGACCCGTCGTTGCCAGCAAAGATGTTGAAGCGGCCTGCAACGCCATCGAAGAATTGGAAGCGACAGCACGGCTTGCAATCTTGACACGCAGTTATCTACCGCGCCCGCTAAACACAGCGCAAGTACAAGACATCGTCAAAACCTTCAACGTGGAGTGGGAGGCATGAAATTTTCTGCCAATCTTGGATTTTTGTGGAATGACAGGCTGCTGCCAGATGCCATAAGGGCAGCCAAGGCGGCAGGCTTTGACGCCGTCGAATGCCATTGGCCCTATGATACTCCAGCACCCATAACCAAAGCAACGCTTGATGAAACCGGCCTTCGCATGTTGGGTTTGAATACGCGGCGTGGCAATACTTCAATCGGCGAAAATGGTCTGTCCGCAGTGCCGGGGCGGGAGGCCGAGGCACGAGCTGCTATTGACGAAGCGCTGGCTTATGCGCAAGAAATCTCAGCGGGTGCCGTTCATGTCATGGCCGGAAATTCCAGCGGCCCCCGCGCGCGGCGTTCATTCTGCGACAACCTCGTCTATGCCTGTGATGTGGCGGGGCAGGCCGTGACGATTCTGATCGAACCCCTGAACCCCTACAATGCTCCCGGTTATTTTCTGAACAGCACGGCGCAGGCCGCAGATATCATTCGCGAAGTTGGCAAGGCCAATCTTAAATTGATGTTCGACTTTTATCACATCCAGATTTTGGAAGGTGATGTGACACGCCACTTTGAAGCGCTGCTGCCACTGATTGGTCATGTGCAGATTGCATCGGTGCCAGATCGAGGAACGCCTGATCATGGTGAACTCGACTATGCTTACGTGTTGGCACGCATTGCAGAACTGGGTTGGTCCCATCCCATAGGTGCCGAGTACCTGCCGAAAAATGTTGCCAACCCCGATATGGCGTGGTTGGCGCGTGCGTCAGCTTCGCGTCTTGGCACCTCTTCCATATAACAGCAGCATACCAATGATCACTGAGCCATAAATGATCTGGCGACCCGCCTCCGGCATTTGCATGACTGAGAGAATGGATTGCAGCAGCGTGATCAGGATGACGCCTGCCACGGTTCCGAGATAATTTCCACGCCCTCCCAGAATGTTGGTGCCGCCCAAAACAACGGCTGCAATGGCAGGCAAAAGGTATGGGTCGCCCATCGACTGATAGGCCTTGGTCGAATAACCAGCCAGCAACACCCCTGCAAAAGCCGAGCATGCGCCGCAAATGGCAAAACAGCCGATGAGAATGGCGTTGGTATTGATGCCGGACAGATAGGCCACCGATTCACGATTGCCGATGGCATAAACAGCGCGGCCAAAACTGGTACGTTTGAGAACAAACACAACGACGATGCCCAGTGCCATCCAGACAAACAGCGCGTTGGGAATGCCGAGGACCGGACGCCCGACGGCCAGAAAATGCATGGCGTCAGTAGCGTGATCCTGTGGGGCAAAGCCGCCTGTATGCAAAACCATGAGCCCCTGACATACGGCATTTACGCCGAGCGTGAAAATCATCGACGGCAACCGCATATAGGCCACGCCCAAGCCATTGACTACGCCAACCAGAGCGCCGCACAGAACCCCGAACGGAATAGCCAAGGCGACACCTGTGGAGCCGTACCATCCACTGAAGGCCGTCGCCATCATGGCACCCAGCGTCACTGTCCACGGTATCGACAGGTCAATGTGACCCAGCAGGATCACCATCATGGCCCCAGACGCGATGATGCCAAGAAAAGCTCCGACCTGGAGTTGCTGCATGAGATATTCAGGCGACAGAAATTCCGGTGAGTAAAGCGCTCCACCCAACAACAGCAAGACAATACAGCCAAAGGCAATGGCGACTGGAACGTCGAGGCCGATTTTTTGTGCGAAGGCCTTCATGTGAACAGGTCCAGACGATTTCTGATACGAAAGACGCGTATGGCTCCAAGGCTGACAGCGACAAGCAGCACGACACCTTGGAACAAAGGTTGCCACAGCGGCGGCAAGTCAAAAACAAACAGCAGGTCATCAATGGTGCGCAGCACAAATGCGCCGAACACCGATCCGATGGCCGAGCCCCAGCCACCAAACAACGACGTGCCGCCAACAACCACCGATGCGATGGAATTCAACGTGTAGGTGCCGCCAATGGCTGCCGAGGCTTCGCCCGAATAGGTGTTGAAAGTCAGGATCAAGCCACCGAGCGAGGCCAAGAAGCCTGACAACGTGTAGGCAACAAGCTTCGCCCTATCGACAGGCACTCCTGACATATAAGCCGCATGTTCGTTTGAACCCACAGCATAGGCAGCGCGCCCGATCACCGAACTGCGGAAAGGTATCCACACCAGCAACACGACCAGGAGCAAGACAACCAACGCAGTTGGAACAGTTTCGAAAAGTGTGCCCGTCACAAAATCCGCAATATCGGTTTGCACGTCGCCACCGGGACTCGGTCTGATCCATAATGCGATGCCGTAATAAATCGCACCAGTGGCAAGCGTAGTGATGATTGGTTGCAATCTGCCCCACACCACAATGGCACCGTTGATGAACCCGGCTAAACAACCAGCCAGAAGCACAGCGACGCAACCAGCCAGTCCCTCTCCAATCGATCCCACAACCAAAGCCGATGCAATGCAGTTCCCCAACACAAACACCATGCCTGCCGAAAGATCGAGGCCACGTGTGAGCACGGGAAGGGTTTGCGCCATCGCAACCAAGGCCAGCAACACTGCCTTGTTGGCGGCAGTGGTGGCAACGGCAGCATTGAGACCAACGGGATGATTGGAAATATAAATTCCGAACATCAAAATGAAAAGAGCAGCGACTGCCAGGGTTCCGGCATTGTGCGAGATGTGGTAGCGCAGGTCTTTCATGCGGATACCTTTGCCGGCTGATCGACATTGAGGGCGCTCGACAGAAGATTGTGTTCGGTCAAGTCACGCCCCTTGAGTTCGCGCATGATGCGCCCTTCATACAGCACCAATACCCGGTCACAGCAGCCAATGAGTTCGGCATAGTCGGTGGAATAAAACACAATCGTCTTACCCTGCTCCGCCAGACCGCGCAGCAATTTGTAAATTTCCTGCTTGGTGCCAACGTCAATGCCGCGCGTCGGGTCGTTCAATAAAATAATACCGGGCTCGGTCATCAGCCATTTGCCGAGCACCACCTTTTGCTGATTGCCACCGGACAATGTTGCTACAGGCGCACTCACATCCGGCGCCTTGATCTGCATGCGCCCGATCAAATCCTTGACCGCAGCATTTTCCTTCACGCGATCAACACCGAGCCCCTTGCGGAACTGACTGAGCGAAGCGAGAGATAGATTATCCCTGACACTCATCGGCAACATCAAGCCTTCGACCTTGCGGTCTTCGGGGATCAATGCAATCGGCAATGCGGCTTTCATGGCGGCGCGTGGCCCACTCAGCGACATGGGTTGACCATCAACGATGACTGAACCCGTGACGCCGCGCAATACACCGAACATCGCCAGCAGCAATTCGCGTTGGCCCTGGCCATCAAGTCCGCCCAGCCCTACAATTTCGCCTTTGCCCACGGAAAAGGAAATAGCGGAAAGCTCATGCCCCCACGTGAGACCTGACACTGCAAGGGCCGCTTTGC
>CAXTLE010000077.1:0-11220 GCA_964244855.1 uncultured Aestuariivirga sp.
TTCAGCCGCGTTCCCACACTCACATCAACACTGTGACCCGTCCCCAAAACCGCCGACCCCTTAACTTGTCGTTTACACCTGGCCGCAACCCAAAGACGTTTACAACTGTTGTTATCGGGTTTTGCGGCTTTCTCTGTGATTTTCGGGGGTATCATTAACCCGCATGCCCGCCCCGGCCCAACATCATTCAGATGCAACTTGAGTCCCCTGCCGCCTCACCCCTTGCGGGGCCTTTATTCACAATGTCAATCAGCGGGGCAGGGTTTGGACGCCTGCCGTGGTACCAGCTGATCATCTAGCATTGCCTGGGAATGCTGTCAAGAACAAAATAAGAACGATTTTACGCGTTGCCCACGGGTTCCCCAATCGGCATATTCGCAGCGTTGGCCGCTTGCGCTTCCGCGCTGTTCGAAGCTGCCTTCAGCTTTTCCAGCACGGCGGGATCAATCAGGCGGCCCACCATGGGATGGATTTTCACGGGTTTTTCGCCTGCCAGCTGGCGGAAATTGGCCAGCACTGCGGTGGCCTGCTGGCGGTCAGCGGCGACAACATCAAGGAGCCAGGGAAGATCGCCGCTGGTCCACTCCTCAGGTGCAAGGCGGATGGGAAAGACGCCGGCCTTGATCTGCTCGTTGATCTTGGCATCGACAGCGTCCGACACACTGGCCCAGATGGCAATGCCTGCGATTGTTTCCTCGTCAACCCTGGTCGCGCCATTTTCGACTATACTTTTGTGGGCAATGGCCACGCGGTTTCGCAGCAGTGGATTGACGATGAGATGTGAGAGGTCGCCCACAGTCATATGCTTGTAGCGTGGCAAATCCATGATGGCCAAAACCGTTTGGCCAATGCTCATCTGGATTTTTGCGCGTAGCTCGCCGATTTGCGCCATCAACTCTGGCGTGAGAGCGGCAGGGGTTTCACCAATTTTGGTGGCAGTGGTCTTGGGTTTGGCGTTCTCGGCCATGACGTAGTTCCTTCATGATGAAAAGAGTGCGGACGAAATCTATGAAGACAAGGTCTAGTCACGCACAGATTGCAATACAAGCATCTTCTGGTGTTTTCAAAAAATCTCGACGAGAGGCAATTCATATTCAGCTTTTTTCGCTGAAGCCAATTATTCCCACTCAATCGTTCCCGGTGGCTTGCTCGTGACATCATAAACCACGCGATTTATACCTTTCACTTCGTTGATGATGCGCGTCGCAGCACGGCCCAGGAAGCTCATATCGAAGGGATAGAAATCCGCCGTCATGCCATCAACTGAGGTGACAGCGCGCAACGCCAGCACACGGTCATAAGTGCGGCCATCGCCCATCACACCTACGGTTTGCACAGGAAGCAACACAGAAAAAGCCTGCCAGATCTTGTCGTATAATCCGGCTTTTCGAATTTCATCAATGTAGATGGCATCCGCTTTTTGCAAAATCAAAAGCTTCTCTCGTGTCACACCACCCGGCAACCGGATTGCCAAACCAGGCCCGGGGAATGGATGACGACCCACAAATTTCTCAGGCAATCCAAGCTCTTGGCCCAACTTTCTCACTTCATCCTTGAACAATTCCCGCAAGGGTTCGACGAGTTGCATTTTCATCCGGTCCGGTAGCCCGCCCACATTGTGGTGCGATTTGATGGTGACGGATGGACCACCCGTGAACGACACACTCTCAATCACATCAGGGTACAAAGTACCCTGCGCCAGAAAATCGGCACCACCCAATTTCCTGGCCTCGGCTTCGAACACTTCAATAAACAAACGGCCAATGGTTTTGCGTTTTGTCTCCGGGTCAACTTCGCCTTCAAGCGCCGTGATGAACATCTCGGCAGCATTCACATGCACAAGCGGCAAGTTGTAGTACTCGCGGAACATCGACACAACTTCGCGTGCTTCATCCATGCGCATCAGACCATGATCAACAAACACGCAGGTAAGTTGGTCTCCCACGGCTTCATGAATCAAAACTGCGGCCACGGACGAATCCACACCGCCGGACAAACCACACAGCACCCTGCCCTTGCCAACCTGCTTTCGAATCCGGTCAATCGCCTCCTGCCGGAAAGACGCCATGGTCCAGTCTTGCCGACAGCCTGCGATCTTCAAAACGAAATTCGAAATCAGCTTTGCACCATCCGGCGTGTGAACGACTTCGGGATGGAACATGGTGGTAAAAATCTTGCGCTGCTCATCCGACGCAATCGCAAACGGCGCATTCTCGGAAACCGCTTTGACGGTGAAGCCCGAAGGTAATTTCGTGACCCTGTCACCGTGACTCATCCAAACGGGATGCCGCTCGCCCACTTTCCACATTCCTTCAAACAACGCACTGTGGTCTTTGATCTCAATATCAGCCCGACCAAATTCCGCAGCGTGACCACCTTCAACCACACCGCCCAACTGCACTGCAGTCGTTTGCTGACCATAGCAAATCGAGAGTATCGGCAACCCCGCATCAAACACAATTTGCGGCGCACGGGGCGATCCTTGACGTGTCACCGAATCTGGGCCACCCGACAGGATCACCGCATTCGGACTCATCGCATGAAACGCAGCTTCTGCTTTCTGATAGGGGATAACTTCAGAATAGACCCCCAACTCGCGCACACGCCGGGCAATCAGCTGCGTGACTTGGGAGCCGAAATCAATGATGAGGACTTTGTCGTGGAGAGCTTGCGTCATGCCGCGCGTTTAAGGAAAGCTAGTGGAGTCTGCAAGGCTAGCTTGTGGCGTGGTCAGGGAGTGGAGGTGCCTTCCACCAAACTGGCAAAAAGCGGTGCAAGACAATCAATCCGGCAATACTGAAAAGTGGTACTCCAAAGGGCAACAGCAAGAAGTTTCCGAATGCAGCCACAAGTCCTGCCCCGAACCAGACAATTCTGAAGAAAATTGTGTTTCTTCGAATTGAGATGTAAGCGGGGATATAAGTTGCATCCACTTTCCTATTGAACGGCCACGACCAAGGCGCAAATGTACCTGGCATCGAAATATCGAGCACACCAGTATACTGATTTCGCACTTCATCGGGAATCTGTTTGACCAGCTTATATGCACGCACTTGGATCATCACCAGACCGACCCACACGAAGAACATGCCAAGTCCGCCGCCCAGTAAGAATGCAACAAGTGTGGTTTTTCCTGTCACGATCCCAATGCCAAATCCCACAACAACTTCATATTAAGCGCAATGATAATCGCCGCAATAATTCCCGCCAAAACCGTCAACCAAACAGGTGCCACCAGAGCCCCCATCTTGCTTTTGTCCTGCGTGAACATCACGAGCGGCACCACAGCAAAGGGCAATTGGAACGCCAGTATAACCTGACTCAAAATCAGCAGTGTACCCGTGCCCGCTGATCCATAATACAACGTCACCCCTGCTGCCGGAACAATGGCAACCATGCGCGTGATCAGCCGTCGCGCCCAGGCGGGCAAGCGGATGTTGAGGAAACCCTCCATCACGATCTGCCCGGCCAAGGTCGCCGTAACTGTGGAATTCAGCCCGCACGCCAGCAGCGAAATCGCAAACAGCTTTGGCGCCAGAAGCGAACCCACCAGCGGTGCCAGCATGGAATGCGCCTCTCCCAAATCTGTGACGGTGGTCGCTCCTGTGCGATGAAATGTTGCCGCCGCCAAAATGAGGATCGACGCATTCACCAGCAGCGCAAACATCAGTGCCACGGTTGAATCTATTGTTGCGAACATCAGCGCCTCACGCTTTTCCGGCAAGCTGTCACCATAATTCCGCGTCTGCACGATGCCGGAGTGCAGATAGAGATTATGCGGCATCACCGTGGCCCCGATAATACCAAGCGCCAGATAGAGCATTTGCGGATTGCGCACGATATCGACAGTCGGAGCAAAACCGCGAATGAGCGGCCCCCATTCCGGATTGGCCATGGCAATCTGCACGAAGAAGCACACAAAAATCACGCCGAGCAATGCAATGATGAAAGCTTCAACCCAGCGGAAGCCCAGCTTTTGCAAACCCAAAATCAAAAACACATCCAGCGCCGTGATGATCACGCCAATCTCGAGAGGTATGCCAAACAACAAATTCAGCCCAATGGCAGTGCCCACCACTTCTGCAATGTCAGTGGCAATGATTGCGATTTCTGCAAACACCCACAGCACAAATGACACGGACCTTGGAAACGCGTCACGGCAGGCTTGCGCCAAGTCGCGCCCCGAACCTATCGCCAGCCGTGCACATAGCGATTGCAAGATGATCGCCATGATGTTGGAGAGCAACGCCACGAACAGCAGCGTGTAGCCAAATTGCGCGCCGCCGGCGATGGACGTCGCCCAATTGCCGGGGTCCATATATCCGACTGAAACCAAAAATCCGGGGCCGACAAAGGCCAAGGCGCGCCGGAACCATGAACCAGTGTGGCGCACGGGAACAGTGCGGAACACGTCGATCAGCGAGGGCTCCCCCCGCCGCTGACGCCACCCTCTTACCGTTTCGGTGCTCATGTCCATGATGTCAAAAGTTTAGCCATTGCTAAACTAAACTTAGCATTGGCTAAACCCTTGTCAATGGGTTATGGCGCATGCCGATTATGTCAACCGCGCCCCGCAAAGCCAAATTGCAATCCGCCGCCTTCAAGCGCACGCGGGCCGACCACTCGTCGGAGTTGTCCGAGGACTATGTGGAATTGATCGCTGACCTCATCGACGAAAAAGGTGAAGCCCGTGGCAACGAGGTCGCCCTGCGCCTTGGGGTTGCTAACGCAACTGTCGTCAAGATGTTGAAAAAGCTGGTGGAACGCGGTCTGGTAACCCAGGAACCCTACCGCGAAATCATGCTGACAGGAGATGGCTGGTCACTTGCGGAAAATGGCCGCCGCCGCCATGATATTGTCGAAAACTTCCTGTTAACCCTCGGAATATCTGCCGAAACGGCACGTATTGACTCTGAAGGTATAGAACACCACGTAAGCGAAGAGACTTTGAAAGCCATGCAGCGGTTTTGTACCCGCAAACTGGTTTGAAACCGGGGACTAAACAATGAAATTCGCAATTTTCGCTCTGGCCTTGTTTGCAACTCCTGCATTTGCCGCAGATGGCTTGAAATTCGATCCAGCCGAGCTGTGCGCCTGGCAGGCCTCGAACAACGGCATGGATGTGGGTGAATGCACCAAGCTCGAAGACGAAGCGCGCGATACAGTCGCCAGCCTTGAACCTTCTGTAGATGCAGACCGCAAAGCCGCCTGCGTCGCCGAAGCCAAAAACTTCGCCGGTGACTCAGGATTTGCGAGTTACGCTATTTATGCTGGCTGCCTGAAAGACGGCGCGGGTAGCCTTTAGGACCTCTGCATCACCGCTACAAAAAATCCATCAACCCCATGCTGATGCGGCGTGAGCAACAGTGTATCGCTCCGCCCATCTGCTGACTTTGGAACCTTGCCACCAATGCTGCGCGCCCACTGTTGAGCGAACGGCAATATCTTGAACTTGGCATTCTGTTTCAGAAACGCAGTCACCTGATCAATATTTTCTTCCGGCAGCAACGAGCAGGTATAATAAACCAGCCTGCCGCCGGCTTTCACCAGTTTGGCACCCATGGTCAAAACATTGCGCTGCTCGGTTAACCGCACGTCCAGTGTTGAGCGCGACAGTTTCCACTTGGTTTCAGGCTTCCGCCGCCATGTGCCAGTGCCCGAACAGGGCGCATCCACTACGACACAATCAAAGCTCGCATCCTCAAGTGATGAAAAATTCTCAGCCGAAACAACCTCGACACAAGTCGCCCCTGCCCGCATCACCCGTTCAAAAATCGGCCGCAAACGATGCTTGTCCACATCATGCGCAACCAGTCTGCCCTGGTTTTGCATCAGTGCCGCCAACGCCAAAGTCTTGCCGCCAGCCCCCGCACAGATGTCAGCCACGGTTTCACCGGGCTGCACAGCGGAAAGGGCAGCGGCAACTTGCGATGCGGTGTCCTGAACTTCAAAATAACCCATGCCATGTGCAGGGTCCGCTTCAACATTCACATGCTTCTGGTCTTGCCCCGGTGCCGCAATCCGCAACGACGTTTCAATCCAGGGCCCAGCCACCGGATGATACGACGACAATGTAGCCTGCACTTTTACTGCATCTGCTTTCAACGTGTTGACGCGAATATCTATCGGTGCCCGGTGGCTGAAGGCCATGCCCTCTTCCACAGCGCCTTTGCCGAATTGTTTTTCAAAAACCGGAGCCAACCACTCCGGTACATTCGCCTTCACATGCCACGGCAAATTCTTCGGTGTTTGCGAAAGTGCAACCACATCTGCATCAGTCAATACAACCGGACCATGCTGACCATCCGCAAGTGCTGCAATGTCCTCAACACTCATGCCCCAATCGGCCCGCAACACGCCGAGAATAATATGCCGCGCATCGTCAGCGCCACCTTGCATTGCCGCGAATGAGCGTTGCCGCAATCCGTCATAAACCAGCGTGCCAATGGCATGGCGATCACTGGACCCTGCAAAACGATGCGCCTTGCCCCAGTCTTTCAACGCTTCTGATGCGGGCCGGTGCCGTGTCAGCACCTCGTGCAAAATCTCAATTGCCGCTTGAACGCGGCCCGCTAGTTTCATGGAATACCCAGTTCTGAATTAAGTGGTCAAAAACAACTTCACCGCCAACCATGCCCACATCGCAATCAGCGTGAAAAACCCGAACAGGAAAATCCGCATGCGAGATGGCACATCATTGTGCGTGGTCTGCACATAGCTGTGCGCAAGCCGGGTTAGCAAGAACATCCACGACAAGCCAACAAACACCAAATCTTCAAAATGCAGCGCCACAATCAATCCACAGACAGCAAACCACAACATCGGTGTTTGAAACTGGTTGTCAAAATTATCGCCAAGCTTCTTGACCCGGGCCGGCCATGCGCCGGAATTGGTGGCGATTTCATGCAGCTTCGTCTGCCCGGTTCTGACAACTTTGATCCGGGCCTGCAAACTGCGCATGCCGACAAACAGGATCAGCAACACGTGCAGCATCAGCGGCAACAGCAACAGTTTCGTCACATTCATAATCGCCCGAATCCCCGCGAGTTCAAGTCACACGCTGATAATTCGGCGCTTCCCTGGTCACCATAACATCATGCGCGTGACTTTCACGCAGGCCCGCATTGGTTATCCGCACAAATCGTACTTTCGATTGCAGTTCAGCCAGAGTTGCCGCGCCGATGTAGCCCATGGAAGCCCGAAGTCCACCCACCAATTGATGCAAAACCTGTCCAACTGGTCCCTTATATGGGACTTGTCCCTCAATACCTTCCGGCACCAATTTCAGCGAATTGCCAACATCCTGCTGGAAATAGCGATCCGCCGATCCCCGCGCCATGGCTCCGATGGAACCCATGCCGCGATAGGATTTATAGGAACGGCCCTGATACAGAAACACCTCGCCCGGGCTTTCATCTGTGCCCGCAAGCAACGACCCGATCATCACCACGCCAGCACCAGCCGCCAATGCCTTCGCCAAATCGCCGGATAGTTTGATGCCGCCATCGGCGATAATCGGCACACCGTGTTTCGATCCCATTTCAGCGCATTCCAAAATCGCCGAAAATTGTGGCACACCGACTCCGGCAACCACACGCGTGGTACAAATCGAACCGGGACCAATCCCTACCTTCACCGCATCAGCACCCGCATCAATCAGCGCCAGCACAGCTTCAGCCGTGGCCACATTGCCACCTATGATCTGCACCTTGTTCGACATTTTTTTTACGCGCGTCACCTGCGCCAAAACATTGGCTGAATGCCCGTGCGCCGTATCGACAATGATCACGTCCACACCAGCATCAATCAATCGCTCGGCCCGCTCAATACCATTGGCCCCAATACCTGTGGCCGCAGCCACCAGCAAACGCTCCCGCTCATCTTTTGCAGCCCATGGATGATCTGCCGCCTTCTCCATGTCATTGACGGTGACGAGACCAACGCAATGGCCATCATCATCAACCACCAGCAACTTCTCAATGCGATGCTTGTGCAGCAGCTTCTTCGCCTCGTTGCGATCAACCCCTTCGCGCACTGTGACGATTTTCTTCGTCATCAAATCCGCGACCTTGATATTCATGTCAGTGGCAAAGCGCACATCACGATTGGTGATAATGCCCTCAAGCTTGCCCTTGTCATCAACAACGGGGATGCCGGAAATTCGGTGCCGTTCTTTCAACTGCATCAATTCGCCCAGCGTCGCGTCTGGCGAAATCGTAATCGGGTTCACCACCATGCCACTTTCAAACCGCTTCACCTGCCGCACATGTGCTGCCTGCGTTTCGGGGTCCAGATTCTTGTGAATAACCCCAAGCCCCCCAGCTTGAGCCATGGCAATCGCCATCGGCGCTTCAGTAACCGTATCCATGGCCGCCGACATCACCGGGATGGCCAACTCAATGGTTTTCGTCAATTTGGTCTTTGTTGAAACTTCCGTAGGCAAAACCGAAGACGCGCCAGGCTTCATCAGCACGTCATCAAAAGCCAGATATTCAGGAAAAATGCGGGTCATGTCGTCAACCTCGTGCGAGTGCGGCGGGATTCTAGGAGTTGACGGCTGCCCTTAACAAGCCAATGCCGCAGACGCAAGCCACTTTCCCCCTACCCGCTTGCGGGGAGGGGCCGGGGGTGGGGAACATAAACGCAAGATGAACAACCCATTCAGCAGGGGTTCCACTCCCACCTCCTAAGTTGCTCTCAAGTTCAACGCATGATCCCCAAACGGGAGAGCACCAAATGACCAAGACCCTGAAGACGATGACACTATCTGCCGCACTGGCCGTGATGTTCCTGTCGGCCGGAGCTTTCGCAGGTGCCAACAACAGTCCGATGATCGTGAATACAAACGTCACAATCATCCACAAGAATTCAGCATGGCCAGTGAAGGGCCAGATCACTTCGAACGCCTGCGCAGTTTTGCGCTGCATCGAAGCATAAACACACCCATTTCTGCCCTTTCACAAGAGGGGGCAGGAAACAGTGCGTGCGGTCCAGACCCGAAAAACGCCCCCTCTAGGGCTTGGACCGCCGCACTGATCTGTTTTTGTTCAAGGCAAGAAAATGCGCATCCCCCTCCTCGCCCTCGCCTTGTTGCTGACCGCAACATCAGCCGAAGCCTCCACCCGCAGCTACTCCTCCCCCAAAGCCAACGGTGTTGTGATCGGTGCCTGTCTGGCCGACGGCAAGAGCTGTGGGAAAATGGCCGCTGACGCATTCTGTAAGAGGGAAGGATTTTCAGAGTCGATATTGTTCGCGCGCGAAGCGGTCACGACAGCTCGGATATTGGATTCAGGTGACATGTGTGAGGGCGGAAACTGCGAAGCGTTCAAGCGGATCAAGTGCTATTTGCCGAAGGACGAGGCTTCTAGTGCAGTGGATGGTGCGTCTTGAATTGAAGCGTTGCGCTTATTGTTGAGGCCATCGCATTCAGCCCCCCATCCGGCCTGTCGGCCACCTTCTCCCGCCGAAAGAGGCAGGAGAAGGCCCAATATGATTATCGCCTTCTCCCGTTTCTACCAACGGGAGAAGGTCCCGAAGGGGGATGAGGGAGAACATGCGATAGCCCTGCGTAAAGAAGCGAAGTAAGTTTCAATAATGACGGGCTTTTGTCCTGAGTTGCATTCAACGCATTTTCACATATTCTTGCACCTGCGGAAAGGAAAACAGATTTATGAAAAAATACGCGATTGAATACACCCAGGGCGAAATCAGCAAAGTGAAAATCATCAAAGACGTCCTGCCGCCTCCGTCTGATCTGGTGTTGAAGGATGACAACGTGAAAGTAACCCTCAACCTGTCAAGGCGGAGTATTGGGTTTTTCAAACGAGAAGCGAAGAAGCAGAGTGTGCCGTATCAGAAAATGATCAGGGCGCTGGTGGATGGTTATGCGGAGCGGGTGGGGAAGTGAGTCGCAACAAACGATGCAAAAACCAAAAAACTATACTATAGGAATCTTAACCTTATTGCCTATTTTCTATTCCTTTACACGGCATAAAACCTCCACCATATTGTTGGTATTCCAAATACCAATGGCCAACGAGTGGTGTCACAACCCTACAATCGCGGTCGTTGTTAGGATCTAAGATTTCAAACGTTGCAGCAGTATGGTTCTTAGCAAGATTGAAAGCCCGCAACTCTTCCTGGTACTTGTTCCACCATTGGTCATTGGCATTGTATACGTAGGAGCGCGACCAACCCCCACCAAGGAACACTTCGCCAGCATCTCGCGGGATTATCATGTTGTCGCGCCCAACGGCTAACAAAGTGTAGATAGGTAAATTGAGTGCAAACGACACGCGCGTGGTGTTAAATCTAGCAAAGTCCAGCATCAAAAGAAACATCGGCACTAACACCAATGCCGCAGAAACCATAAACAATTTGGCATGCCGACTGTGTCTAAACAGATAGATGCCTACCGCAACAGGAAGAAAATTAAAAGCTAGCACTCTGATGCTTAGACCCCATGCAGCGAACATCAGCCATGGATGAAACTCTTGCCCAACAATCAATACAAACAGATAAATCAAATAAAAGATTGCCACAGCAAGCCACGTATTTGATTTGTTTGGTGCAATAAACTTTAGTTTCATTCCGCAGCAACATGACTCTTCGGAACGCCGTCACGCTCAATTTCCATGCATAGCCAGTCAGGGCACATATCATAGCCATTCGGCCAGGTCAGTGCGCCGTATTCCAGAAACACGCGTGCGAAATAATCCGGGTCAGCCAAGGGCGCGGCAACGTTGTACTTTTCGTTTTTCAAGTAAGCAAAATCATGAACAGCGGAAAAACCATCAGGATAGGTCACGCGCAGCACGTGGGGGGCAAGAACTTTCACGTTGACGACTCTGTTCAACATTCTTCAACATTAACCCAAATTTCTATTTGAAAAAAGAAGTCACAAGGCGTCTTCGCCCGCTTCTTCAGCGGGAGAAGAAAGGGGCCCATTTTGCTCTTCGCAAAATGGGATAGATGAGGGGAAGTGAGGGACGTGCATGACTTCCCCTCACCTCCCCCATTGCTTCGCAATGGGTCCCCTTCCTCTCCCGCTGAAGACGCGGGCGAGGACGTAGTTTAGTTGTCCAGGAAGCTGCGGAGTTTGCGGCTCCGTGACGGATGCTTCAACTTCCGAAGCGCTTTCGCTTCAATCTGCCGGATGCGTTCACGCGTCACGCTGAACTGCTGTCCCACTTCTTCCAGCGTGTGATCCGTATTCATGCC
>CAXTLE010000078.1:0-11148 GCA_964244855.1 uncultured Aestuariivirga sp.
TCGCGCTTCCATTCCTCTTTCAGGGCTTTCGATGATTTGATAATGTAGGGATTGCTTTCTGCAATTTCGCTCGCAGGACTGCCGCCGCCCTTGCCGGAGAAGCTGATTTTCGCATCACCGATCATGTTCTTCTTTGCGAAAGCCTGGAAGGCTTTCAGCACTTTTTCAGGCTTCTGCTTGCCAACCAATCGGAAAGTGAATTTGGCATAGGCTTCCGACGGGATCACGGTTTTGGTGCCAGCGCCTTGGTAGCCGCCCCACATGCCATTGACTTCAGCAGTCGGGCGCGCCCAGATTTGTTCGAGCACGGATTTGCCTTTTTCGCCGGCAGCCGACTTCAAGCCGACTTCACCGAGGAACTTCCTTTCCGAAAATTTCAGGCTGCGCCATTGTTTCCTTGTTGAGGCTGGCAAGTCAGACACGCCATCATAGAATCCGGGAATCGTGATCTTGCCGTTCTTGTCGTGAATGAGTGAGATCAACCGCGTCAAAGCCCGAATCGGGTTCATTGCGGGTCCACCATAAAGACCGGAATGCAGGTCGAGGGCAGGGCCTTTCACCGTCACTTGTTCATGCACCATGCCCCTGAGGCGCGTGGTAATGGCTGGTGTTTTGGCGTCCCACATATTGGAGTCGCAAATGAAAGCGATATCGCATTTCAGTTCTTTTGCATTGGCTTTCAGGAAAGGCACCAATGAAGGCGAGCCCGACTCTTCTTCACCCTCGATCAGAAACGTTGCCTTTATCGGCAATTGCCCATGCACGCGAATGTAGCTGCGGGCAGCTTCGATGAAGGTCATCAGCTGGCCCTTGTCGTCCGCGGTGCCGCGACCATACATGCGCTCCACGCCGTCCCTGTCGGTTTTGCGAACGGGTTCGAAGGGCGGTGACGTCCAAAGCTCCAACGGATCGGCAGGCTGCACATCATAGTGGCCGTAGAAAAGTGCATGTGGCGTTTTTGCCGTGGCGTTTGGTGGCGTGTAGTGTGCCACAACCATGGGGCAGCCCGGCGTATCACGCACCGAGGCATCGCAGCCCAGCGATTTCAGCTCAGCGCAAATCCAGTTTGCGGCTTTGATGATGTGTGGCTTGTAAGCGGGATCCGCCGAGAGTGAGGGGATGCGCAGGAAGTCGAACAGCCGTTCGATGTTGGCGTCAAGGTTGGCGTCAGCGTCAGCGAGGACGGGGGCGATGGGGTGGTTGGTCATATGTGGGCCTCGTGGTTCAATTCAGAAAATCAAATACAATCGTCATCCCCGCGAACGCGGGGATCCAGACTTTCCACGCGGTTGCTGGTTGACAGTCTGGATTCCCACGTTCGCGGGAATGACGGTGTTGAAATGCGTAGCGGAAAGCGCCCCGATAAACCTTGCATAACTCCGCATGCCCTTGTGATAGGCCTCAATATCATATTTCTCGTTTGGGCTATGCAAGGCGTCACCCTCGCGCACCCAGCCCACCATAATGCTATCGAGGCCCAGGTGTTTCTTGAAGCTCTCGACCACGGGAATTGACCCGCCTTCGCCAGACATCACGGCAGACTTACCCCATTCGGCCTTCAACGCGCGCTGGGCGGCGGCAATCCACGGGCTTTCGTCAGCGACTGAGACTGCGGCAGCGGCTTCAGTCTTCTCCGCAAACTTGACTTTGAAACCGTCGGGCAGGCTTTTTCGCACGAAGTCGCGGAAGGCCTTTTGCACCTTCTTCGGGTTTTGTCCCGCGACCAGACGGAAGGTGAGTTTTGCATTGGCTTTAGCCGGTATCACCGTTTTGCCGCCGGGGCCGGTATAGCCACCCCAGATGCCGTTGATCTCGGCAGTGGGCCTCAGCCACATTTGTTCAAGTGCCGAAAAATCCTGTTCACCTGCGGGCGCGGTCAGGCCAACGGGTTTCAAAAACGCTTTCGTGTTAAACGGAATTTTCGCCATGCGTTCGCGTTGCGACTTGGTCGGCTTTTTCACGCCCTCATAAAATCCGGGAATGCTGATGTGTCCCTTGTCGTCAAACATGCGGCCCAGAATGCCGGACAGCACCCGCAACGGGTTCATCGCCGCACCACCATAATAGCCCGAATGCAAATCCAGACGCGGTCCCGTAATTTCCACTTCGTCAGACGCACAGCCGCGCAGCGATGTGACGATGGAGGGACGGTCATCTTCCCACATGCCGGTATCACAGATCACCACCACATCGGCCTGCAACAGATCTTTGTTAGCGGCAACGAAACGGTCGATGTGGGTGGCGTCGCCTTCCTCGTCGCCCTCGATCAATATGGTCAGTCGAAACGGCAATTCCCCATGCACCGCCAGCCAAAGTCGCGCGGCTTCGGTAAAGGTCATGAGTTGGCCCTTGTCGTCGGCCACGCCACGGGCATAGATGCAATCCTTGCCGGATTGCGTTTTGCCCCGGCGCGGTTCAAAGGGCGGGCTGTGCCACAGGTTCAATGGATCAGCTGGTTGCACGTCGTAATGGCCATAAAACAGGATATGTGGGATTTGTTGTTTCTTTCCATCACCACTGCTTTTGGGGACATAATCAGCAATCACTGCGGGCTGCCCGGTGGTGGGGTAGCTGCGAACGGCAAAGCCCATGGACTTGAAATAGCTGAGCAACCAATCCGCAGCCTTGAGGCATTCCGCGTCATAGGCCGGGTCCGTGGCAATCGAGGCAAAGCGCAGCAATTCAATCAGACTGGAAATGGAGTTCTCGATATCCGCATCGATGGCGGAAAGTACCGGGGTAATGTCGTCAGTCACGCTTGCGAATCCCTTGCTTTGCAGCAAAGCCTAACCCAAGTTGCGGTGATTGGGCAGAGCACATGACGACCGAATTGCAAACACAGTTTAACCTGGCGCGGGACAGCCTTCTGGCGCACGAGCCTCGCTCAGGTCTGCAACGCTTCCGCCGCCGTGGCTATCAGCGTTATCGCCGTATGCTCGACAATGTGGATTTGTCGCTGCTGTGGAAACGCCGCTGGTTCATTATCACCATGATCCTCGGTTTCGTATTCATCAACGCGCCAACACCCTCGGGCCTCAGCCATGACGGGCAAATCGTTCTCGTAATGTCGATGATGGCAACCATGCTATTCATCAGCGAAGCCGTGCCCTTGCCCACTGTGCCGCTGCTGATCATCGTCGGTGAAGTGGTGCTGCTCAAACTTGACCCCACGGAAGTGGCCCGCAGTTTGATGACGGACTCCGTATTGTTTATTCTCGGCTCGCTGATGCTGGCTGTGGCCGTGGTGAAACAGCGGCTTGACAAACGCATTGCCTGGTGGATTGTGCGAACCACCGGCACCAACGTTTATTGGATCAGCTTCGGCATCACCACCGTGTGCGGACTGCTCGCCGCCTTCATCGGTGAACACACAGTCGCCGCCATGATGTTGCCCGTTGGCGTGACGCTGATCACGCTCACATCAAATGATCCAAAGAAAGTGCATAATCTCGCCGCTGTCATTCTGTTTTCGATATCCTACGGCTGTTCCATTGCTGGCGTTGCCACGCCATCGGGAGGTGCCCGCAACGCCATCATGATTTCCTATTGGAAGGAATTTTTTTACGATCCGTCCAATCCGGAAACCCAGCGCTTCCTCGTCGACTATATCGCCTGGGCAAAATACGCCTTCCCGATGTTCCTGGCGCGGCTGCCCATCGTTGCGGCATTGCTGGTGTTCACCTTCAAACCCGAAACCACTGACATGTCCCGCGCCATCAGCCGCCTGCGCACACAAGTCTCGTTACAGGGTCCCATGCGGATTTCGGAATGGATGACGATCGCGATTTTTCTGGCGACGATTTTCTGCTGGATCACGCTGTCATCGACCTTGGGCCTCGGCGTCATCGCCATCGGTGGCACGGCTGCATTTTTGGTCGCGGGTCTGGTGCGCTGGGAGGATATCAACAGTGGTGTCAACTGGGGTGTGGTGCTGCTCTATGCGGCCGCGATTTCCCTCGGCATCGAAATGAAATCATCGGGTGCTGCTGAATGGGTTGCGAGCAGCGTGATCGCTGGCATGCAGTCGATTGGTGCGGGACATGGCCTGGGCTTTGACACTGGCTTGGCCTTGCTCACCATTGGCGTTTCCAACACCATGTCAGCGGGCGCTGCCGTCGCTGTATTGGCGCCTGTCGTTCTGAAAACCGCCGTTGCTGCGGGCGAAGACCCGCTGCGCGTGGGCTTCGTCACCGCCATGTCATCGGCCTTCGGCTATCTCACCCCGGCAGCCCAACCCGCCTTCACGATTATCTTCGCATCAGGCTATTTGCGCAGTTCCGACTTCTTCAAAATCGGCATCCGCATGATGGTGCTGTCCTTCATCGTATTGCTGCTGACAGCGGGCTTGTACTGGCCGCTGCTTGCGCCATGAGAGGAGGGGAGTATGCAGCCTGAAATAAAAAGACCTCATCAGCCCTTCGGGCAGCTTCTCCAGAGGAGAAGCGACTCGGTCCTCGACCTCGCTAAATGGTCAGGAATTGAGGGAGGACGATTATACAGTCGCTTCTCCTCTGGAGAAGCTGCCCGAAGGGCTGATGAGGTCTTTTGGTGAGTTGCCATGCTTGACATCTTCAAACGCTCCACCCTCAGCGATCGCCAGGAAGCGGCGGTTCGCAAAACCTTGCAGCATATTCGCAAGGAACGCCGCAGCCGCTTTCGCATACTCGCCTGCATTGATGGCAGCGACGAGAGTGAAATGTGCGTGCGCTTTGCGGCCCTCTTTGCCAAAACCCAGAACTGCGACATCATCAATGTCTTCGTGCGCCCCATTGATCAAGGCCTGCACTCCGGTGGTTTGCAAGTGCGCCTCGCGCGGCAGAACATGATGGAGGCGGGCTTTGAACTCCCCGGCGTCAAATATCTCAAACGCTCCCTCGACGTGTTGAAGCAGGAAGGCATCGACGCTGAAAGCTGGAGCGCCAGCGGCACCCATGAAAGCGCATGGGGCGATGCGGCTGGTGATACCAAAGTTGAATACCGGGAACCCGGCGGCCGCAACGTTGTGTTGAAACTGAAAACCGCACCAGATGTGGCGGGCGGCATTCTCGACCAATATGAATTGGGTCCCTATAACCTGATGATCCTGGGTGAGCCGTCACACTGGCGCAGCGAGTTCAAGGCCTTCTTCGGCACCGGTATTGTGCAGAACGTCGCCACCATGACACCATGCTCTGTGCTGGTCACCCGTAACAGTCTGGACCGGAAAGGCTTCTTCATCTGCACCGACGGCTCATCCCGCGCCATGCAGGCGGTGCGCCGTTCCGCCGTGCTGGCCCACATGACAGGCGAACCGATAACGCTGTTTTCCGTTGCACCATCAGCCGAAGCGAGGCCAGCCGCTGAGGAGGCGGTGGCCAATGCCAAGGCTCTGCTCAAGGCCATGAAGATCGACGTGCACGAAACCAAAACCGCAGTGGGCGATCCCTTGCAGGAAATTGTTGAATCAGGATCGCTCTACCGCCTCATTGCCGTCACAGATGAAGGGCGTACTCGCATGCAACGACTCTTCAAGGGATCCCTTGCGTCAGATGTTGTTCGTCTTGCACGCACAAGTGTGCTAGATGTGAGATAGTGATTTGCTGACCGGGGATGGTAATGGCGGACTACACATTGTTATGCATGGGCGAGTCAGGCAACGCCTATAAGGTAGCGTTTATGCTGCAAGCCGCCGAACTCAGTTGGAAGCCGCAATGGGTGGACTTTTTCAACGGCGAGACGCGCAGTCCGGAGTTCAGGCAGAACTTCAACGAGATGGGCGAAGTGCCTGTTTTGATGCACGGATCCCGGAAATTCACCCAGTCGGGCGTGATTCTCGACTACCTCGCCGAAGTCAGTCGCAAATACGGTCCGAAAAGCGATGACGAACGCCGTGAGATTTTGCGCTGGATGTTGTTCGACAATCACAAACTGTCAAGTTCGATCGCGACATTGCGTTATATGATTTCGTTGGCAAAGACAGGCGAGACCCCGGTCACAGAATGGCTGCGGGGCAGGGCGCTCGGCGCTTTGAAAGTGCTGGATGGGCACCTCAACCAACAACCCTACGTCATCGGCAAACGCCCGACGATCGCCGATTTTTCACTGTGCGGGTATTTATACTACGGCGAAGAACTGCCGTTTGATCTGGGACAGTTTGCGCATGTGCAGAACTGGCTGGATCGGTTGCGCGATATCAAGGGGTGGAAGCATCCCTATGATCTGATGCCGAGGAAGGTGTGAGGCGCATACTCGCGTCAATGCTGGGAATAGCGCTGTTTGGATATATTGGACTTGTTGGATTGCTGTATGTGAAACAACGCGACTTGGTGTTCGCCGCGACGAACGTCAATCCAACAATAGCGCAACTTGATCTTGGCACTGCCGTCCAAGTCGAAATCAAAACACCAGACGGCGAAAAGCTCGTTGGGTTTTATCTGGCAGCCAATCCAGGTCGTCCTGTCATCCTGTTCTTTCACGGCAAAGGTGGCGAGCTTTTAAACGTCGTAAAAAAGCTGCGCTACTTCGCCGCGAAGGATTTTGGTTATCTGGCGATTGACTACCGGGGTGTGGGTGGCAGCACAGGCGTGACTGGCAAGGAAGGAATGATCATTGATGGTCTGGCGGGTTTTGACTGGTTGGTTCAAAAAGGCGTGACGTCCGAAAGCATCGTCGTGTTGGGCGAAAGTCTGGGCACTGGGATTGCGGTAGCGGTCGCCGCGAAACGTGACGTGGCAGCTGTCGCATTGGGCGCGCCCTATACGTCAATCGCCGACGTTGCCGCCGAACGATATTGGTTTGTGCCTGTGAAACAATTGTTGATCGACAATATCGACCCAAGCAGCATGATTGCTGAAGTTACGGCGCCATTGTTTATTGCACATGGAAAACTTGATACTACAGTTCCATTTCACTTTGGCCAGTCATTGTTTGAAAAGGCCAATCAGCCCAAGAAGTTTCTGCCAATAGAGAACGCGGGACATGAAGTGCTATTTCATACTGAAGTTTGGGACTCGTATTTGGAATTCTTTGAAATGACGTTGGTCCACTAAAATCTTTTCTATTGCCGTTGTACAGAGAAAGTCGCAAGTAAACCCTTGCAATTTGAATGTATATTCATAATATTGAATATACATTCAAATCCAGGGTAAACCATGTCTGACAATCTCAAAGCCAAAACCCAGCAACTCCGCCGCGACCATATCCTCGATTCGGCCATCACGGTTTTCGACGCCGAAGGGTTCCGCGGGGCGACCATTCACACCATCGCCCAGGCTGCGGGCGTGTCTGATGGTACGATTTACAACGTGTTTGAGAACAAGGAAGATATTCTTCTGGCGGTTTTGCAGCGGCTTTTGCTGAGTACACTTCAAAGCGCTCCCATTCCGCCGCCGAACATCACCCTTGACCAATTGCTGCGCCTGATGCTTGCGGCACGCTGGGACAGCATGACGGCTGAGGTACTCGCCATGATGCGCGTTGTCTGGTCCGAGGCTTTAATCAACCCTGATCTCGCCAGCCAATATTGCGAAACAATTCTGGCACCCACCTTGGCCGCACCCGAACCCTTGTTTCAGCACATGCTGGAACAGGGCGAGATGTCGGACACGGATATCCCGATGGCCATTCGCACCATGGCCGCAACCTTCATTGGCTTCGCCATGCTCAAACTTCTGGGAGACTCCGTGGTGAACGAGCGATCAGCCGACGTGCCAGCGCAACTGGCCGAAATCCTGCTCGCGGGATTAAAACCGAGAGCGCAGCCATGACGCCATTTGAATCGTTTGATGTGACCAGTGCCGAACACAAGGCCAATGCCCATGAGGTTTACGCACACCTGCGGGAGAAAACGCCGCTTTGCCGCGTGCACCTGCCCACCAAGGAAGACGCTTATCTCGTGCTGCGTTACGCCGATGTTTCGGCGATACTGAAGGACGCGCGTCTTGCCAAAGACCCCGCCAATGCGCTGTCACCATCACAGTTGAAACGCATTCCCAATCCGCCCAAAATGTTTCAGCCTTTGACGCGCAACATGTTGGGCATGGATGATCCTGATCATGCCCGATTGAAAAAACTGGTGCAGGCGGGATTCACCCCGCGCCGCATGGGCATGTTGGCGGCGCGCACGGAAACGATTACCGAGGAGATTCTGTCGCGCATCGACACCAATCAAAGCTTCGATCTCGTCTCCAGCTTTGCTATGCCCGTGCCAATCATCATCATCTCGGAACTGCTGGGTGTTCCCAAAAAAGACCGAGCCAAATTTGCCCGCTGGTCGCACACGCTGCTCAGCGTCAATCCAACCTCATGGCGCATGGTGCTGGCACTGCCGGATATCCTGCGCTTCCTGCGTTATCTGAAATATCTGATCGCCCTCAAACGCAAATCGCCGGCTGATGATCTGGTGTCTGCTCTGGTTCAGATAGAAGGGGGCCGCGACAGGCTCAGCCCCGACGAATTGATGGCGATGATTGCCATTCTCCTGTCAGCCGGACATGAAACCACCGGCAATCTCATCGCCAATGGCACACTTGCCTTGTTGCAGGACCGTGATGCTTTCGAACTCCTGAAAGACAAACCGGAACTGATCGAAACAGCCGTTGAGGAATTGCTGCGCTTTGCCGGACCCGTTGAAACCTCAACTTTTCGTTATGCCCGGGAAGACATCGAAATTGCGGGCCACATCATTCCCCACGGGACCCTGGTGCTGGGCGTCATAACCTCGGCCAACCGAGATGAATTGCAATTCCCGGCGGCCAACGCGCTAGACCTCACGCGCGCCCCAATCCGTCATCTCACGTTCGGAGAAGGTGGCCACTATTGCGTGGGCGCGGCCCTTGCCCGCATGGAAGCCCGCGTGGCCTTCACCGCCATGTTGATGCGTTGGCCGAATTTGCGATTGTCACGTAACTTCAAAACCGCTGAATGGAAACCCGGCATGGTTCTGCGTGGATTAAAACGATTGCCGTTGCAGATCACTTAAAAGCCGGATGAGCGGACAGTGACCAATCCTCTAAATTGAAATCCTGCTCCCCAACTCCACCACCCTGTCGGGTGGCAATTGGAAATATCTACTTGCGTCGTCCGCATTCCGCGCGAGGAAAATGAAGATTGCGTCCTGCCACAGGGGCATGCCGATTTGCTTTGACGCTTGCAGGTTTCGCCGTGACAGGAAGTAACTCGTGTTCATCGGGCCTGCTTTACTTCCCGGCCATTCTGCGGCCGCCAATGCCTTTGGCACATCAGGTGTTTCAAGAAAGCCAAATCGCATAGTAATGGCAGAGAATTCCGGCGAGAGTACTTTCGTCGTTGTCCGGTTTGAACTGTCTACATATGGCTGGTCTTCGGTTTTCACCGACAGAATGACGTTGTGTTTATGCAGCCCCTTGAAGTGCTTGAGACTGTGCAGCAAGGCTGTGGGCGCAGCATCAGGGGTCTGGGTGAAAAACACGGCTGTGCCATCAATACGATGCACGCCACTTTTACCCAAGCTGGTCACAACGGTGTTGATCGGCGCGTCCATGGCTTGCGTCGCCTTGGCAATTTGCCGGGTGCCGGTATGCCACGTCCACATCAGCAACATGATGAAGCCACCCAATGCCAGCGGCATCCAGCCACCTTCCACAATCTTCAAGGCATTGGCACCGAAGAAAACAAGGTCAACCGCCAGCAATGGCAGCATGAGAAACAGCGTGGTATGCAACGTCCATTTCCAGCGGTTCTTGATCACGAACATGGCGAGGATGGCTGTCACCACCATCGTGCCCGTGACGGCAATGCCATAGGCCGTGGCCAGATTTGACGATGTGCGGAACGCAAACACCAGCACGATTACACCGATGAGAATGAACCAATTTACTTGCGGCATGTAAATCTGCCCGGCATTGGATTCAGAGGTGAAGGCAATCCGCATGCGTGGCAGCAATCCAAGTTGCACGGCCTGGCGTGTCATCGAAAATGCACCGGTGATCACGGCCTGGCTCGCGATGATCGTTGCCGCAGCTGCCAGTAGCACCATTGGCACCAGGGCCCAATCTGGAAACATCAGGAAGAACGGATTTTCCAACGTCTCGGGCCGCGTCAGTACCAGCGCACCTTGGCCGAGATAATTCAGCAACAAACATGGCAGCACAACATAGGCCCAAGCTGCACGGATTGGCTTTATGCCGAAATGTCCGAGGTCAGCATAAAGCGCTTCCGCACCGGTGACGGCGAGAAATACCGCACCCAAGGTCACCAGACCAACAAAGCCATGATTGGCCATGAACGTGATGGCGTGGACTGGATTAAAGGCGTAAAGCACGTGAAAATTGGCCTGGATATTGATAAGGCCGGAAATGGCAAGTGCCGCAAACCACAGCAGCGTAATCGGGCCAAACAACATGGCGACCGACGCCGTGCCGCGAGACTGCACGGCGAACAGCCCGATGATAATCGCCAGCGATATCCAGATTACGTAAGGGTCAAAGGCAGGCGTGACCAGTTTCAACCCTTCAACTGCAGACAAAACCGAGATTGCGGGCGTGATGATGGCGTCACCATAAAACAGTGCCGCGCCAATCATGCCGAGAGCTGGAATTACAGCGAAATATTTGCCGCGCCCACGTTGCGCCAATGCCATGAGAGAGAGCGTGCCACCTTCGCCCTTGTTGTCGGCCTGCAACAGCACCACAACATATTTCAAAGTGACCACCAACAATAGCGCCCAGATGATGAGCGACAATACACCGAGATTGCGGGCGTGATGATGGCGTCACCATAAAACAGTGCCGCGCCAATCATGCCGAGAGCTGGAATTACAGCGAAATATTTGCCGCGCCCACGTTGCGCCAATGCCATGAGAGAGAGCGTGCCACCTTCGCCCTTGTTGTCGGCCTGCAACAGCACCACAACATATTTCAAAGTGACCACCAACAATAGCGCCCAGATGATGAGCGACAATACACCGAGAATAACGGGCTCCGTTACCTTGCCATCGTGCGCCAAGGCGGCTTTGACGGCTTCTCTCAACGCATAGAGGGGACTGGTGCCGATGTCGCCATAGACAACGCCGATGGCCCCGAGCGCAAGCACCCAGAAGGAAGACTGCGCGACGCCGCGAACAGCTTTTTCGGCCACGTCAGTCGTCTGGGATGTTCCGGTCATAGTGCTTCTCCTGCGTATTGCAATGCA
>CAXTLE010000079.1:0-11080 GCA_964244855.1 uncultured Aestuariivirga sp.
GCTGCGGCTGATTGCATGTTCTTCATTGACGTCTAAGCCCTCACTTGTATCCACCATGCAACCGCCCTATTGAAACGCCTGATTTGAAATTGACCGGACCCTGCCTAGCCCCATGCGGCAAATCTTCAACATATTTTTCAAGCAAGAACAAACGCGGCCCTGGCTGGTATTATTCTGCCTGTTTTTTGGTGGGATTGCCGAAGCAGTAGGCATTGGTACCCTGCTGCCGCTGGTAACCTCAGTGCTGAATTCGGGCTCCGACACGCCATCGGCGTTCGACCTGTTCATCCGCGAAGCACTTGCTTGGCTTGGCATTGCACCATTGTTTGAAAACATGATCGTGCTCTTGCTAACCGTGATGATTTCACGTTCCCTCCTGTTGTTTGCTGCTCTGAGCTATGCCGGTGTAACGGCCGCAAGGGTCACCAACTATCTTCGGCGCAATTTGATTCGTGCCGTCATGGATGCGCGATGGAGCTTCTACGCAAATCAAAGTGCCGGCCGTTTGGCCACAGCCCTCGGCAACGACGCTGGCCGCGCGGGCGATGCCTACCTGGTATTTGCAACCGCCATTGCCTGCTTCATTCAAATTCTGGCCTATGCGGGCATTGCCCTGCTGATCAACTGGAAAGTCGCTGCCGCCGGAATTCTATCAGGGGTTCTGGTGGCGCTGGCTTCGTCCAAATTGATCAAGATTTCTAAAACGGCATCCTATAAGCAGTCGGATCGCATCGGCATTTTAACGGCAGATATTCTGGACATGCTTCACAACATCAAAGCCCTGAAATCCATGGACCGTTATGCGCCTCTACTATCGCATCTCGACTCCGTGTTGCGAAAATTGAAGCGCAGTTTCTACACCACAAGTTACGCCCGCTATGGCTTGATGTACGGCAATGATATTCTGGTAACGTTGCTTGTTGCGGCCGGCGCCTACTTCATGCGGGTTTACATGGGAGTGCCAATTGCAGAGATGCTGGTGCTCGGTATTCTGTTTTTTCAGGTGATTTCCTACGTATCAAAAATGCAGAAGCAGCTCCAGGTCGCGGCTAGCTTGACTGGGTCATATGCCCGCGTGACTGATGTGCTGCGGCAATCCAGATCCGAAAAGGAATTTGTCACTGGAACTGGAACGCCAGACGTGGGAGATGGCATCCATTTTCGCGACGTGGTTTTCAGCCATGCCGACACGCATGTGCTGAAGGGGCTGTCTCTCGACATTCCTAAGAATTCAATTACAGTCATTCAAGGGCCATCGGGAGTTGGCAAAACCACCGTGCTGGATTTGCTGGTGGGCTTTCACAAAGCCCAAGCCGGAAGCATTACCGTAGGAAAGCAAAACATCACTGACATTGACCTGCGCAAATGGCGCGGCATGATCGGCTATGTACCGCAGGAACTGGCCCTATTCCATGACACTGTCACCGCAAACGTGACGCTCTATGACGAGACTGTTTCTGCTGCCACGCTGAATGAAAGTTTGCGGCTATCAGGAGTTGCAGCTTTTCTCGATCAACTGCCCAATGGCCTAGATACAGATGTGGGTGAATTTGGAGGCAAACTATCTGGTGGCCAACGGCAACGCATATCTCTTGCACGTGCACTTGTTATGGGTCCAAAAATTCTCATTCTCGATGAAGTGACCAGCGCACTTGATCCCGAAACTGAGGACGCTATCGTGTCAAACATTGCGGAATTGCGCGGCCGCTTCACTATCGTCGCCATCACCCATCGCCCGGCGTGGACGCGCATCGCCGATAAGCTTTACACATTGAAAGATGGCAAGGCGGAATTACAAGCCACAGCCAAAGGGAAACGCAAATGATTGTGGTCAAACCTGTCACCGATAAAAAATCTAAACATGATTTTTTACAAGCGGCGCATGTTGTGCATGCGGGCGATCCGAATTGGATAGCACCCTTGTTTTTGGAACGCGACGAACATCTTGACCCGCGTAAAAACCCTTACTTCGAACATGCGGAAGTGCAGCTGTTTGTCGCCTATCGCAACGGCAAACCTATTGGCCGTATTTCAGCGCAAGATGATCGACTGCGGCTGGAAACCCATAAAGACAACAAAGGGATGTTCGGTTTTCTTGATGCGGTGGATGAGTCTGAAGTTTTCAGCACTTTGGTAAAATCCGCAAGTGATTGGCTGAAAGCGCGCGGACGCACCGGCATGATCGGGCCCTTCAGTTTTTCCATCAATGACGAGATGGGTTTGTTGGTTGATGGTTTTGACACGCCGCCCAATATGATGATGGGTCATGGCAAGCCGCACTTTGCACCGCGCATGGAAGAACTGGGCTTCGTCAAAGCCAAGGATGTAATCGCCTATCACTATGATTTGGGACCGCCGCTGCCAGGTATTTTACAGCGCGTACAAAAGCGCGCCATGTCGTCGGGTGATTTCATCATACGGCCTATCAAAATGGCAGAGATGAAAACTGAAATCCGTTTGATCATGGATATTTTCAACGATGCCTGGTCAAACAATTGGGGCTTTGTGCCCTGGACGGCAGCTGAACTCGACAAGCTCGGCGAAGACCTCAAACTTCTCGTCAACGGCAATTACGGCTACATCGCAAGCTACAAGGGAGAGCCTGCCGCTTTCGTCGTCACACTACCAAATTTGAATGACTGGATCAAAGGTATGAACGGAAAAATCCTGCCCTTCAACTGGGCCAGATTGATCGGTCATATCATCAGGAAAAAGCCGAATTCATTTCGTATGCCGCTAATGGGCGTGCGCCGCAAATTCCACGGCACACCTGTCGGATCATCATTGTCGACTTTGGTGATTGATGCCGCGCGCAGTTATCATGTCGGGCGTGGAGGCAAGACAGCGGAACTGTCGTGGATCCTCGAAGACAATTATCCAGTCCGCAAAATCATCGAAGCCTTCGGTGGCATACCTTACAAAACTTATCGCATTTACGAGAAGGCCCTGTGACTCACTGGCGCTGCGTCATACTCGCAGCCGGGCGCGGGGCCGATGATCCGATGGCCAAGGCTTTCGGAGTGGCGCATAAGTGCACGATTGCAATTGCGGGAAAACCGATGCTGCAATGGGTGCTGGATGCATTAAGCGGCACAGTCATCGCAACGCCTTATGTGATCGTCATTGATGATACCAATGCCATGTCACCCGCCCCAGACCTAGATGTCGTTATTGCAGAAAACTCCGCCCCTGCATCAGCAATTGCTGCGATCAACCATATCAACCAGTTCCCGGTTCTGATCACCACTGGTGATCATCCCTTGCTCACACCAGCCATGATCAATCACATGCAGCGACATGCAGACACATCACAAGCAGACGTGCTGGTGGGGTTGGCGACGATGGAAACCATCCAAGCGGCTTACCCCGAAACCAAGCGCACTTATTTTAATCTTGGTGGCACCCGCGTATCAGGCTGCAATTTGTTTGTTGTGAAAACACAAGCCGGATTGAGGTTGCTGGAACTTTGGCAGGATTTGGAACGCAACCGCAAAAAACCTTGGAAACTCGTAAGTGCGTTTGGCATCATGCCGATCCTGTGGTTTGCCGCCGGACTGCTGACGCCAGCGCGTGCCTTCGGTCACATCTCAAGCAAGCTTGGCATCATTGTTGAAGCGGTTTTCTTGCCATTTGCGGAAGCCGCAATAGATGTCGACAAACCGTCAGACCACGCTTTGGCTGAGGTCATCCTAAAAAAACGCCTAAACCCAGCTTGAAACCAGCTGCCGGGCCTGCTGCAAATCCACAGGGAAATCCACTTCACTCCAGCGCAATCCAGTAATCTCAACCACGCCAACTGGCACCTTCTTCGCCAGAGAGCCAATCGCCGATGGAAACCAGCGCTTCAATCCTTGTGGATCACGCATGGCAAGTTCCAACTCATTGACGTAATGTTTGGCACCCTCGCCCCGGAAAATATAGAATCCGATTGCCTCGGCATCCACAGTATCAACGGGCAGGGTTTTACCAACCTCAGTCAACCGCGCACCATCCAGCATCACCTTCATGTCATCAGCATCAAACGAATCTTTACGGTTGATAGCCACGCTGATCGCCTGCGTAGTCGGCTCCAGCAATCGCGCCACCAAATCACCACGAAACACATTGTCGCCATTCACCTGAATGAAATCACGGTTCATGTAACTACGCAACAACCAGCAACTCGCCAAATTATCGGCTACGGCATAAAATGGATTGAACACTGTGGTAATCTTCACGTTCAATCTCGCTGCGACCAGTTCCAGTGCATGTTCCATCTTGTCAGCCGCATACCCGGTGACAACAACGAAATCCGCAAGCCCATTTTCAGCAAAAGCTTCCACCTGCCGTTCAATCAGCGTTTTGCCGCCAATATCGAGAAGTGCCTTTGGCACGTCGGCCGTCAAAGGCAGCAACCGCTTGCCCTGCCCTGCTGCTAGAATGATCACACGCACAATGCTTGAATCCGTGATTGGAGAACGACTAAGTTGCTGTTTCATTCGCACCCGATTCACCCAAAGTCAACGAAAGCCGAAAACCTGTCCTTCACGCTTGCCCACCTCTCAGACGTTCATCTTGCCTATTTGCGAAAACGCATGGTGCTGAGGAATTTCGCTGCAAAGCGGATCATCGGCAGCTTTTCGTGGTTCCTCAATCGCAAGCCAAAACATCTGCTATCAATTGCCGATGCCGTTCAAAACAGCATTTTGGCTGCCAATCCTGATCACATCGCGCTGACCGGAGATATTGTAAATCTCGCAGCCTGGAGTGAATTTCCCAATGCCGCAAAGTGGATGGAACGCTTTGGTCCACCTGATCGGCTCACCTTTGTGCCCGGCAATCACGATACCTATGTGCCAGTACCCTGGGAGCGAGGCCTGGCACATTTCGCACCCTGGATGAGTTCGGACCGACATGACACGGTTGCCGATGCTTCGCATTTTCCATTCGTGCGCATGCGTCGGACAACCGCTCTCATCGGTCTTAACACCGGTCAACCACAAGGCTATCACTTGGCGATCGGCACACTCGGCACACAGCAATTGCGCGATCTGCGTAACATTCTGGGCCTGCTGGGCCAACAAGGATTTTACCGTGTCGTCATGATCCATCACCCGCCGCTGCCGGGCCTTGCCATAAAACGCAAAGCCCTGACGGATGCTGCGGAGTTAAAGGCAGTGCTTTCGGAACAAGGTTGTGAACTCGTTCTGCACGGACACAACCATACTCAAACGCTAAACTGGCTCGAAACGAAATCAGGCCCCGCGCCAATTATCGGCGTAACCTCAGCCTCCGCCATGGGCGGCGTCATTCATGGTCCTGCGGCGTGGAACCTCTATCACATCCGCCGCCTGCAGGGACGCTGGTCCACCGACATGACAATTCACCGCTGGAACCAGAAAAACGCCGCCGTCGAAGCGCAACCAACAGTCACGCTTTCGCCACCTTGATCGCAGAAGTGACGCCAATGAACCCGACGCTTGAAAAATTTGCCTCTGAACACCCTGCTGGACGCCTTTGCCCAAGTTGTATAATCCCGACTTTAGATTGAGCTTCAAGGGCATGGCGATTTGCTGACGGTTATCGACAGATATGTGTTGCGGCAAATTTCAAAGCCCCTTCTCGCCAGCTTGGGCATTGGCCTTCTGGTCTTGCTGGCTGAACGGCTGGTGCGCCTGCTTGACGTGACACTTGGAAAAAAGAATTCCTTTGGCGTCATCTTCGAATTACTGGCCTATCTGGTTCCGCATTATCTGGGCACCGCCGTTCCTGCAGCATTGTTTCTCGGACTGCTCTTTGGCTTCAATCAACTTTCAAAGAACCACGAAATCGATGGTATGATGGCGGCAGGCGTTGGCTTGCATCGTTTGCTGCGGCCGGCACTGTTTCTGGCGCTGTTGTTCAGCATCGCCTCCCTCGCCATGTTTGGATGGATCCAACCGCAGACACGCTACGCCTATCGCTCGGTCTTGTTCGATGTGGTCAGTGTCGATGCCTTCTATCTCGCCGAAGAAGGCGTGTTCATGCAATCCGGCAATCGCACGTTCATTCTCGACAAGCTCAATCGCTCCGATAACACTTTCGAACGTATCTTCGTGTTCGACTACAAAGGCCCTGGCGGTTCCGAAACCTTGACCGCATCATCCGGAAAACTGATCACAGTGCCCGGACAAAACCGCCCCATCCTCAGGCTCAACGATGGTCATCGCCTGTTCGTTGATCGCTGGCCAACGCTGTCATCAAGCACCGTTGCCGTGCCCGCAAGTGTGGCAAAGTTTGACCAGACCGACACTCCATTAGGGAAGGTCACGAAAGATATATTCCGCCCCCGTGGTGAAGACGAGCGAGAAATGACTCTGCCCGAAATTTATGAAGGCATGGACAATCCGCCGAAAAGCACGACATCAAACGCGATGCGCGCCGAATTTCACCGCCGCATGATCAACGTTATTGCCATGCTGATCCTGCCTGTTCTGGCAATTCCGTTTGCAGTGGGCCGTGCGAGAAGTCCAAGAACCTATCGCATGGCCATCGCATTAATACTGCTTGTGGCGTTTCACGAGATCATTGAACAAGGCGCGCTGGCCGCAAAACTTGGAACATTTTCGCCTTGGGTGTCGATGTGGTTGCCCATGGGGCTTCTCACAGCCTTTGCGATCTGGCGGTTTTGGCATGCCAGCTTCAGCATTGCCGGAGATGGACTCGACAATTTCTTTTTGCCCATCAGCGAATGGTTTTCAAAAACCACGAGCAAATTGCTGCAGCGATTCCGCCGGAGTGATGCTGCATGAACCGCGTCGCCCGCATGGTCGCTCGCATGATTGTGCTGCGCTTCATCCCCATACTCTTTGGCATTTCATTGTTTGTCCTGACGCTGGAGGTTGTGGCTTATGCCAAGGAAATCTTGGCATTGCACGACAATGGGCTGGTCATGATTGGCAAATATATTGCGTTTCGCGCACCTGCAACCATGGCAACATTCCTGCCCATCAGCCTGCTTTTGGCATTGTTGCTCACAGTAACCGAACTCAGTTACCGAAATGAGATCACCGCCATGTGGTCCATTGGGCTTTCACCACTTCGGTTGATTGCAATGCTATCGCCAGTGATGGTTCTGATTGGACTTTTCCACTTTGCGCTGGTTGACCGTCTGGTTCCGGCAGCGGCACCCACGTTGCGATCATGGGGCATTGCGGACTACGGTGAGAAGAAACTGAAAATCGGCGAACGAGATCCGATCTGGTTGAGGTCCGGCCCGGACATTATGCGCGCCGCCAGTTCCAACCGCGATGCCTCGCGCTTGACAGACGTTACCATCTTTCGCCGAGATAAATCTGGAATTTTACTTGAACAGATTTATGCTGGATCGGGAACGCGCGAAGCGAGGGGCTGGATACTGCAGAATGCAATTGTCTATGGCCGCGATGCTGGTGCACCGAAACGATCTACGCAACTTGTCTACACAGGCACAATGAGAGCGGCACAGGCAGGCTCGCGCTCTGGCGATCCAGAGGAAATGACACTGGGTGACCTTTCCTATTTCATTGAGAACAATGGTTTCGGTATTCGCCCGGCCTATGTTTATCAGGCTTGGTGGCATAAACGGATTTCATTGATATTCGTCAGTTTCATCATGTTGGCGCTGGTGGTTCCGCTGGCCACAAGGTTCCGCCGTGGAGGAGGTTTGGGCATGTTATTCGCGCTTGGCGTTGGCCTGGGATTTGCCTTTTTCATTCTCGATGGTATAGCCATGTCAATTGGTGAACTCGGCGTGGTTTATCCATGGCTTGCAGCATGGCTTCCTGTGCTGGTGTTTGGCTTCATAGCCTTGTATCTGCTCAGCAGATCCGAACGTGTGTGACACAGGAAAAAAGCGTGGCAGCCATTAAAAAAGTAACGAAGAAAAAAACTGCACCGAAGCTGAAGGCTGTTGAAGAACCAGTGGTCGTCGTGGCTCAAACTCTACCACACACCGACTTTACACCCGCACTCTGCATCGTGGGCGGCACATCACAGCGCATTTTCGGACGTACGATCCCAGAACGAATTCGCGAACAATTCAGGCGCGCAGGGCTGACCAAGGAAGTGGCGCTTGATACATTGGCCTCACACCATGGTCCCACAATTCTGGTCAATGCCAATGGCGTTTTGGATCAGCCATTGATCGCGGCCCTGATCAAACGCCCGAACCTCGCACTAATATCTGAAAAAACTACTGGCAGTAAAATCATGGGGGCGCATGTGCGTGCAAGCGACGCGCCAGCGGTAATCAGCGCCATGCAGAATGGAGAGACCTTACAGCGCCCAGGCCTGCTCATGCGAGCGCCGTCCGATATGGATGCGAACTTCTGGTCAGCACTGCGCAAGCGCGAAACACCTTACGCCCTGCCCTTGAATGATAACAATCAAACTGACGTTGAATGGCGCATGTTCATGGGCACCTATAAGGGTGCGACTGATCTCGTGACCAAACATGTGTGGCCACGCCCCGCATTCCACGTCACACGTTGGCTGGCACCGCGCGGAATTACTCCCAACATGGTTACAACTGTCGGTGCGATCATGACAGTCGCCGCCTTCTTTCTGTTTCTCTATGGCCACTATGCCTTGGGACTTGTCGCCGCTTGGGCCATGACCTTTCTCGATACCGTGGACGGAAAGCTTGCCCGCACCACTTTGACATCGTCAAAATGGGGAGACGTGTTCGACCACGGCATTGACTTGGTGCATCCGCCCTTCTGGTATTTCGCCTGGGCCTATGGACTGATCGCTTGGGGCATTGCGTGGAGCAGCCAAATGTTCTGGTGGACAATCGCGATTATTCTTGGCGGCTATGTGGTGCAGCGGCTCATGGAAGGCGCTGCGATCAAATGGCTGGGCCTTGAGATTCACATCTGGCGCAAGATCGACACGTTTTTCCGGCAGATCACGGCGCGTCGTAATCCGAATCTGATTTTGCTTACGGTAGCAACGATCATTGGCCGCCCGGATTGGGGCTTGCTGGCTGTTGCCGCTTGGACGGCAATTTGCCTTGTGCTGCATGGCGTTCAATTGCTGCAGGCCTTTGCAGCAAAGAAAGCAAATGGTCCACTTCAATCCTGGATGACCAAGCCTTGACCAAGGTCGGCGTCATCATCAACCCGAAAGCCGGGCGTGGCCGGGGCAAGGGTTTGGCGTTGGCAGAAGTGTTGACGCAGAAATTGGGCAGTGCCGATGTAGTTGTGCTGCAGAATTTCGGCGAAGTGGAACCGGCACTGGCGCGTTTTGCGGCGAATAATGTGACCGATCTTTTCATCAGCTCTGGTGATGGCACCATACAATTCATTCAAACTTGGTTAGCCGAAAGCGGCCAATTCAAATCTCTGCCGCGCCTCTGCCTGCTGCCGCATGGCACAACCAACATGACAGCAGCAGACTTGGGATTTCGACGTAAGTCGATAGTCGATCAAGCCGCTTTCATTGCCAATGTGCATCCACAGGAATTGCGCGCGCGCCATACGTTGCGCGTCGTGAACCCTGGAGGTCGCGGTCCTCTGCACGGCATGTTTTTTGGCACGGGTGCGGTCGCCGAAGCGACGCGCTATTGCCAGGTCGCCTTCAACGACAAGGGTGTTGGCGGGCAATGGGCAACCTTTGCAACACTCGCCAGCGTGCTTTCGAAAAGTGTTTTTCTCGCCCCCAATCCTAACGACCCCAATCGCTTCGACAGGCCTTACCCCATCACGTTACGCGCCAATGGCCAAACCATATGTGAGGGTCAACAATTGCTCATGCTGGCCACGACGCTCGACAAGTTGATACTTGGTGCAAAGCCTTTCTGGGGCGGCGCAACAGCACCTCTCCGCACCACCACAATACCTTATCCAGTCCCTAGCATTCCACGTTGGATTATTCCTTCACTCTACGGCAACGAAGCCCGCAAAGGTCCGCTCGGCTCAACCAGTACTGCCTGCCAATCCTGCGATGTCACCAGCCCCACATCTTTCGTCATCGACGGCGAGTTTTATGATCCGCCTAAGCACGAACCGCTGCGTCTGGAAGCAGGGCCAAGCATAGTCTATATCGTATCATGACCGACGCGCTACAGGACTTTGCAAAGAGAACCGCTGAACAACCAGTGCATCCCTCAATCACGACCATCGCGGAACTGATTGCATCACGACACCAGCCCGTGAGTGCCGTGCTGGCCTATGGCTCGGCCCTTCGTGATTCAAACCCCGGGAATACGCTGATTGATTTCTACGTCTTGACGCAAGATTCGAGCGGCGTGTCGCACAATCCATTATCAAGGTTTCTTTGCGGCGTCGTACCACCCAACGTCTATTATTCCGAGCATCTCATTAATGGAAAATCCTGGCGCGCAAAATATGCTGTGTTGCCGGTGGAACAGCTTGCGGGCAAACTGAAAGGCGACACGGCCAACCCGTATTTCTGGGTCCGCTTTGCCCAACCCATGCGTTTGATCTGGACGAAGGATGCCATAGCACGGCAACGTGTGTTTCAACTCCTCGCCCGCGCCATGCACACGGCACAGGCCAATGCGGCACAACTTTCAACCACAACGGAATGGCAGACATTGTTCGAGAATACCTATCGCACTGAACTACGCCCTGAAGATGCGAGCCGTGCAAAACTGATTGTTGAGATGCAACGCGAGCATTTCGAAACCATCACCAAACTCGCATCGCCAACAGTCGTTTCGCATCGCGCTTGGTCCACAAGGCGTTGGCAAGGCAAGCTGCTATCCGTGGCTCGCTTGCTGAAAGCCGCATTCACATTCCAAGGCGGTGCTGACTACGCCGCCTGGAAAATTGAACGCCATTCCGGTGTAAAAATAAAAGTCACCAACTGGCAGCGCCGCCACCCGATTTTGGCGTCCATTTTGCTGCTGCCGAAGTTGTTGAAGAAGGGTGCGTTAAAGTAGAAAATGTCATTACCGGACTTGTTCCGGTAATCCATGGTTGAGGTGGAGTGGAGCTATCCTGTTGGATTCTCTTGGTTGAACGATGGATTGCCGCAACAAGTGCGGCAATGACAATCTACTACTTTTTGACCACGCGGCCAAACACATCAATGATCTTGTCGATATCTTCAAATGTAT
>CAXTLE010000080.1:0-11071 GCA_964244855.1 uncultured Aestuariivirga sp.
CATCAACGGCAAAATACCTGCCAATCTGCGTGCTGGCGACAATCAATGGTTCGGCCTTACCATGCGGGCGCGCGTCGTTTACGCCTCGGTGGACCGCGTGCCGCAAACCGCAATTTCATATGAAGAACTGGCAGACCCGAAGTGGAAAGGCAAAATCTGCACGCGTCCGTTTGATCATCCTTACAATCTCGGTTTGACTGCCTTCATGCTGGCTAAACTGGGCGATGCTGCAACCAAAACATGGCTTGAGGGTGTCAAAGCCAATTTTGCCGTGAAGCCCAATGGCAATGACCGTTCACAGGCGAAAAGTGTCATGGCGGGGGAATGTGATCTGGCGCTGGGCAACACCTATTACATGGGCCTGATGCAAAATGACGAAAAGGAACCGGAACAGAAAGACTGGGCCAAGGCTTCACGCATTATATTTCCGTCTTCTGAACGCATGGGAACACATGTGAATATATCGGGAATGTTGCTGACGAAGAACGCACCGGACAAAGACAATGCGCTGAAATTCATGGCGTTTCTGGCGAGTGACGAAGCGCAGGCGCTTTATGCCGGAGCCAATTATGAGTACCCCGTAAACCCCGCAGTGAAGCCCTCGGCAACGGTTGAGGCCTGGGGGCCGTTGAAACCCGACAGTATCAATGTGGCCGATGTAGCCAAGCACTTGAAACGGGCGGCAGAACTGGTGGCCGAAGTCGATATGAACAATTGAGGGCATGCTTAACGAATTCTTCTGGCCTCCAGCGCAGTATTGTGCGAAATTCAGGGACATGAAGATGCGTGCTGTCAGTTTGATATTGGGGTTTATATTGTCCGTGGCGGCAGCGCCTGCGACTATGGCCTATGAAAACTACATTCCATTGGGCACCGGTTATTCGCCAGACGTGGACAGCCTGCCCACCTTTGAAAGCGATGCCGGACAAATCAGCCAGCAGACAGACGTCTATGAAACCGAGCTTTACTTCGAGAACCGCAAAAAAGCGCTTGATGACAGCCGCATGCGCGAGTTTTTCTCGGATCGGAATTCAACGGGGCTAGATACTCATATTGATTATTGAGGCGTCAGCCTCCTGACAAAGTAAAATCCCGCCGGGCCGTTTTGGCTCTCTGGCGGGGTTTTTGTTGGACGCCTGTAATTCTGTTTAGTGCAGTGTCAAGAACTGACGCGCCTGGCGCTGGGCTTCAGCGATTTCTGATGCCGTCATTTCCTGACTGAGTTCGAGACGATAGCTTTTGGCCTTGTCGCTGCCTTTGATGGCGGCGATGTTGAACCATTTATGCGCGGTGATGTTGTTCTGTGCAACACCGTGGCCGATGCAATATTTCATGCCCATAGCGAGGCAGGATTCGGCATTGGCCGTCATTGCGGTGATATCGGTATTGATCGAATTTTCTGTGTCCCAAATCATTTGCAGTCCCCTTGTTGTTGTCCGCCGCCGGTTTTGTCTGGCGTGTCGGTTCATGGGGTCATTCTGACTTCTGCGATAAAACAACGGCTTAAGCAGCAGGCTTAAGGACAGCTGAACGCCACAGCGTGAACAAAATCTCAATTCAATTTGATTCAATCACTTAGGCTGAAATTTGCGAAGGCTTTACCACGTGGCCTTTACCCCACATTCACTGCATTCGGCAAAGTCGGTCAGGGTGTGCGTTTCACCGCGAGTGTCATCACGATCGGATAATGGTCTGAACCTGCGGACTCACCGATTTGTTCATTTCCCACAACCCGAAATGCCTTTGATGCGAAGATGTGATCGATCGCCAGCTGCGGCAACTGGGCGTAGGTCGGCCAGGTTGGCAATTCTGTGAGTCTCGTCACGCCTGCGCCGTTTTCCAGCGTCGTCGTCACACGCGAAAACGGCGTCGCGTTGAAATCTCCCATGATCAACATGTCACCTGAATATGTTTCAAGTTTTTTGACAAGTTCACGCACCTGCTTCAACTGCGCGCGCGAATGTGGAAAACGGGTGGTGTGAACACCAATTACGGTCACACCTGTCATTTCGCCGCCGAGGGACACACGAATGTATGGCGCACCGAGCCATTCGCCTAGTCCACCGTTTGCCACGATCGGGTAAATGGAGGCGATCGCCATGTCGCACAAACGGGCATTGTCGCAATCATAAATATAGGGATATTTTGACTTTATGGCGGGAAGTACGGCTTGCATCTTGGCATCGCTCATTTCGACCAGACTGACCACATCTGCATCAAGGCGCAGAACCTCCGCCGAAATTGCGGCATAGTTTTCATTGTTCTTGTAGCTGTTGAAGTGGGCGACCCGCAGGAGTTTTTCTCCGGCAACCAACTGATAGGGGCCGCGTTGCAATGGCGTTGAGATCAGATGCGGCCAAGCTCCATAAGCCACCAACAAACCTATGGTCAGCGCCATTCCAAACATGGTTTTGTAACGCGTAAACAGAATGGCACAGGTGAAAGAAAACGCCAATGCAATAAATTGCATGCCAAACTGGGCGAAGACGTCAAAATGCGGATAAAGATGGCCCAGCCTTCCGCCGATCAGACCACCAATGCTGACCAACAACCAAAACGCAACGCCACCCCATTGACGATGACGCAGTTTTTTTGGCTTACCAGATACTATGTCACTGTTGGACTGATTTTCGTTTAGTGTCACACGTGACTCGCATCATGCAGCTGAAGTTGCAGCTGCCTTACACCAGTCTGCTCTCCAAAGGCAAAAGCTGTTCAGGTGTAGCAAAGCCAGGCAGCGCTTCCATACGAAGTTTCCAGCGGGACACTGCTGGATAGTGGTTCAGATCAATATTTGCATCACCAGCAAAGCGCAGCACGCTGTAAATGCCAACGTCGGCTGCGGTTGCTTTTTTTCCTGCAATCCACTCATTCTTCAGCAGGTCCTGTTCCAGAACGGCCAAGGCGGCCTTGGCTTCGGTATCATACATCACGCGGACTTCGTCGCCGAATTGGCGGATGCCCTTGTTTCTGGCGCGCAGACGGAAAACTGGCAAAGCAAGCTTGTCCCACTGCCAAAACAGCCATTCGCGAATGCGGCCCTTTTCTATAATGGTTTTGCCGTCGAACTTGCCCAATACCTCGGAAAGATGCAGCAAAATGGCCGCTGACTGCACGAAGTAGGTTTGACCATCGCGCAGCGCCGGCACTTGGCCATAGCGATTTTTCACCAGATAGTCGGCTTGTTTGTGAGCACCATCGCGCAAGGAAACATGAATATATGAAAAGGGGTGCCTGCACAGGGCCAGCATCAAGGCCGCAGTATAGGTATTGGGCGAGGCCGCAACACCATAAAGCGTAAACCGGTTTTTTTCGGCGGTTGACGGGCCCTTCGCTGCCTGAAGTTTTGGGGTCGGCTTGGCGGACAGCTTCTTTGGAGCCGGCTTTGCCGCTTTCTTGGCCGCCGGTTTTGTTTTTGCGGTCTTTTTGGATGGCTTTGCCATCAGTGTCGTCTCCCTTTTTACACACTTCAGCCTGCTATCCGGCGGAATACCGAAAGGCTTGGCGGTGCTGCCTTAAAATCTGCTTGATCGCCGCCCCCAAAACCGTCGAACAAAACAGTTCTCCCAGGCACGCCAAAAGAATTCAGCACACGGATGATAGCAGAGTGCGCGGGAAAAGGAAGCCCCCGCTTAATATGCTGGATTTATTCGTTAATTCCGATTTTTTGACGCAAAATATCATTCACCGCCTGCGGATTTGCCTTGCCGCCTGTGGATTTCATGACCTGGCCCACGAACCAGCCGAGCATGGAGGGTTTGGATTTGACCTGTTCCACTTTATCCGGATTGGCGGCAATAATGTCGTCCACAGCCTTTTCGATGGCCCCCATGTCGGTGACCTGTTTCAGGCCGCGCGACTCGACAATTGCAGCTGGTTCGCCACCTTCAGTCCACAGGATTTCGAACACGTCCTTGGCAATTTTGCCGGAAATGACGTTTGTCGTAATCAGATCCACCAAACCACCGATTTGGGCCGGGCTGATCGGCGAGGTTTCGAAGGTTTTGCCTTCCTTGTTCAGACGGCCAAGAAGCTCATTGATCACCCAATTGGCCGACTGCTTGCCATCGCGGCCTTTGGCGACAGCTTCGAAATAATCGGCGGAGGGGCGCTCTGCGGAGAGCACAGCGGCGTCGTATGCCGACAAACCATATGACGACACAAAGCGTGCTTTTTTGTCGTCTGGCAACTCCGGCAGGGTCGCCTTGATGTTGTCGACCCAAGCCTGCTCCAGTTCAAGTGGAAGAAGATCAGGATCGGGGAAGTATCTGTAATCATGCGCTTCTTCCTTTGAACGCATGGAGCGGGTTTCAGACTTTTTCGGATCGTAAAGCCGGGTTTCCTGAGCAATACTGCCGCCATCTTCGAGAATGCCGATCTGGCGGCGTGCCTCATATTCAATGGCCTGCCCCATGAAGCGAATGGAGTTGACGTTCTTGATTTCACAGCGCGTTCCCAGTTCACCGCCAGGGGTGCGCACGGACACGTTGACGTCAGCCCGCATCGAGCCCTGCTCCATGTTGCCGTCACAGGTGCCGAGATAGCGCATGATCTGGCGCAGCTTGGTGACATAGGCCTTGGCTTCGTCCGCTGAGCGCATGTCAGGCCGCGAGACAATTTCCATAAGTGCACAGCCGGAGCGGTTCAAATCGACATAGGACATGTTGGGGTGCTGGTCGTGCAGGGATTTGCCGGCGTCTTGTTCGAGATGCAGTCGCTCAATGCCAACGGTGACGGTTGCGCCATCGTCCAGATCCACAATTACTTCCCCCTCGCCCACCACCGGCTGCTTGAACTGGGAAATCTGGTAGCCTTGCGGCAAATCCGGGTAGAAATAGTTTTTGCGGTCAAACACCGAGTAATTGTGGATTTCGGCCTTGAGACCCAAGCCCGTGCGCACTGCCTGTTCAACGCAGAATTTATTGATCACCGGCAACATGCCGGGCATGGCGGCGTCAACGATGGAGACATGCGCATTGGGTTCGCCTCCGAACTCAGCCGACGCACCCGAAAACAGCTTGGCCTTGGACAGCACCTGCGCATGAACTTCCAACCCAATGATGATTTCCCAATCACCCGTTGCTCCCTTGATCCAGTCTTTCTTGTCGGCAATACGCTTGGCGGATACCATGATGTTTCCCTGATGTGATGCAGGTGCAATAATGGCTTGCAGCATTTCGAGCAAGGCTTGACGGAGAATATCGTTGAATACCGATTCTTAGCCCCCTTCGGGACCTTCTCCCGTTGGAAGAAACGGGAGAAGGCGATAGTCATTGATGAGCCCTCTCCCGTCCCACTTGACGGGAGAGAGTGCCCGAAGGGCGGGTGGGGCGACTGCAAATACCTTCGACTATGAATTGCTCCCATCCCCCGATGAGTGAGAAGCTTTGCCCACTTCCTTGCCAATACTGCGAATGAGATAAACCGCGAAAACCAGCAATACCCCGAGCATCACCAAAAAGCCCTTGTCGCCCGGCTGCCAAGCAAATCCGGCGGGGGTGTATCTCTGCCAGACTAATATCGCCGCAAATAGCGCCACCAGTGCAGCCGCCACCCATGTGCATCTTTGCAGAACAATCATTAAAACGCCGGCGAGCGGTGACATTTCGGGCATGGGAAATCCTTGTCGGTTACGGCATAAGAGCGGGATCATAGCGAAGAAGAGACCATGGCCAAAACAATTAAAGACCGTTCTGCGTTAAAGCCCACAACGAGGTTGGCCACGGCCGCCCGTGAATATAACGAAAACGGTTCGGTTAATCCGCCGGTTTATCATGCCTCCACAATCACTTTCCCGGACGTGGACACGCTGAATACGCGCAATCAGCCCTACACCTATGGCCGCAAGGGCACGCCGACGTCGCGGGCTTTTGAAACCGCTGTGGCCGAAATGGAAGGTGGTTTTGATTGCAAGGCTGCACCCTCAGGCCAGACCGCCATTACCGCAGCCCTGTTGGCGTTCCTGAAATCAGGTGATCACCTGTTGATGGTGGATACTGTGTATTGGCCAGTGCGGCATCTTTGTGACACGCTGCTCAAGGGACTTGGCATCGAGACAACTTATTACGATCCAATGTTGGGCAAGGGAATTGCGGTGCTGATGCGCCCAAATACGCGGGTTGTGTATTGCGAATGTCCGGGCTCCCAAACCATGGAGATGCAGGATGTTCCCGCCACCGCGGCGGCGGCCAAAGCTGGTGGAGCATGGGTGATGGTGGACAACACATGGAGTGGTGGCCACTATTTCAAGGCCTTTGAGCATGGTTGTGATATTTCTGTGCAAGCGGCCACAAAATACATCGTCGGCCATTCGGACGCGATGCTGGGCACTGTGGTTTGTAACGAATCAGCGTGGCCACAGTTCAAAGAAGCCTTCGAGACCATGGGACTGTTTGCCGGGCCGGACGACATGTATCTGGGCCTTCGTGGTTTGCGCACACTTGATGTACGCCTGCAACGGCATATGGAATCGGCCATCGAAGTGGCGCAATGGTTGCGCGCCCGGCCCGAGGTGGAAACCGTGCTCTACCCTGCCCTGTCGAACACACCTGGGCATGACATCTGGAAGCGGGATTTTACGGGTGCTTCGGGGTTGTTCTCAGTGGTTCTTAAACCTACGTCGCAAGCGTCAGTTGCTGCCATGCTGGATGGACTCGAGCTGTTTGCCATGGGCTTTTCCTGGGGAGGATTTGAAAGCCTCGTCGTGCCCTTCAAGCCACACCGCACCGCCACGACTTGGGAAGCGAAAGGCCCTGCCCTTCGCTTTCACATCGGCATGGAACATCCCGACGATTTGATGCGGGATTTGGACGAAGGCTTCAAGCGGCTTGCCGCTGCGCGTTGAAAGCTGCGACTTGATCCCCATATGCAAACGACGTTTGGAGAATGAACATGAAACATATTGCCGCCGCCCTGTTGTCCATCGCCTGCCTCGCAGCGCCCGTGTTGGCGCAAGAAGCCGATGATCCAGAACTGATTTTCCAGAAGACCACGGTGTGGCGGCTCCTGTCACCCGACGCAAAGTTATCGACTTATGTGATTGATGATCCTGGTGTTGAAGGCGTAGCCTGCTATTTCACGGTGCCGGAAGTGGGTGGCTGGAAAGGCTGGGCTGGCTTTGCGGAAGAGCGGTCTGAAACCTCAATTTCTTGCCGTCAGGTGGGGCCGATCACCATCAAGGCCAAGTTCACACAAGGCGAAGAAATCTATCGGCAACGACGTTCGCTGTTCTTCAAGAAAATGCAAATCGTGCGCGGCTGTGACGAGAAGCGCAATGTGCTGGTGTATCTGACTTATACTGACCGCATTATTGAGGGATCACCCCAAAACAGCAACTCGTCAGTCGCCATCATGCCTTGGGGCAACTCACCTGCACCAAAGTGTTCGGAGTTTTTGACGAAGTGATTCATCGGGGCGCGGTTAGAATTGCGTGCCCGATATACATCACGCTCAACATTGGCATTCGACCAAAGGTGACATCGAACTTGCTGTTGATTCCGCGAGGACCAAAGCCTGACATTTTGATGTTTGAAAAGCCGCGGGCCGCCAACATTTCGCGCAGGCGTTTCGGTGGTATGAACATTGCGGGATCATGCGTGCCCTTTGGTAGCAGACGCAAAATCGTTTCGCCAAAATGCACCACAAGCACTGTTGCGAGCATTGTGCGATTGATGGTGTCGAACAGGAACTTGCCGCCGGGTTTCAACACCCGTTTCACCTCGTCTAACACCACGCCCAAATCCGCGACGTGTTCCAACACATCAACGCAGACCACACAATCCATGCTGTGATCGTCGAGTGGCAAGCTCTCTCCTGCGGCAACGACATAGTCAATTGACAAGCCCTGTTCGCCAGCGTGTTGTTTGGCAATGGCAATGGCCCCTGCTGCGGGATCGACACCTGTCACAATGGCGCCGCGCGCGGCCAAGGCTTCAGACATGAAGCCACCACCGCAACCAAGGTCCAAAACGGTTTTGCCCTGCCACTGCATCTCCCGGTCGAAATATTTCATTCGCGCCGGCACAATATTTTGCAAGGTGCGCAACCAGCGCTGCGATCCATCCCACCAATGGGCGGCGTAGCGATCGTAAATTGACAGATCATTGCGTTGTGTCATTTTTTCTTTCGTGGAAATGGCAGCCAATAGGGGTGCGTGTTTTGATAGTCGGCAAAAGCTGCGCCGTAGATTTTGCGGAATCTGGCTTCCTTGAACAAGGGACCGATGAGGCAATAAGCTGTCAAAACGACTGCAATTACCAACTGGTCCGGCGTCCAGTTCGGCACTGTCCAAACCGTACAGGCGAAAGCCACATAAATCGGCTGGCGCATCCATCGGAACAACCCACGTATGGGCATTGCAGGAAAGACTGGTTTTCGATTTTTGAACACAGCCCACCAACCCAGGAATCCGGTTTGCAGTGTGATGCCCGCATAGAGAATGGCCAAGCCCAGAAACAGCCAACTCGCCGTGTAGAGTGCTACAAGTATTGCGAATATCGCACCGGATGATTGCCACCAGAGGATCCCGCTAAATGTCCAGACATTGAACAACATGAAAACCTGCAGGGATGCGATGATCACATAAGTCGTGGTCGAAAGTTCCCGCGCAAAGGCTTTCGGCGCAAAGCGGGTGAGTGTTGCACGGCCTTTGGCAGAGAGCAGAAAGGAATGGGCGAGCGGAAATTGCAGAAGCAGCAGGGTGTTTGCAATCCAACTCCACGGGCCACTGAGTTTGCCAAGTGAAAAGCTCATGCCAAAATACATATGAAAAATCATCAACCCGACGCCGGCCACAAATATCACGTGACAAACCACACCGTAGCAAAGGGCAGCGGCGCGCTGTGTCAGCGACGGTATTTCTGTGGTCATGCCTTCACATTAGGGGCCTTGTATAATGATACAAAGCCAAAATATGAAGATGGCGACCCCGGTTGGACTCTCACAGTCCAACAAATACAATAACTTAGGGCTGTCTAACCCTATCAAGGCCGATGTTGATATTCAAGGGAATTTTCCTAGTTTGTCTAACCTAATCGGGCAAGATAAATCCCCACTTGATCGCGTTATCACGCTCACGCGCTTCAACTCCAAAGTTGCCAGCAAAAAGCGTGAAGTTGTAACGACGCTTCGAGACCTTGAATCCAAGATCAAAAGTATAAAGAAGCCAGACAAGGACTCGCTGCCATGGCTTAAGCTGGCCAGCTTTGGGGAAAATCGCACAGACAAAAACTCTTTGCGCCATGACGCCAATGTTTTGACGGTGGACGGCATTGAAGCCGACTATGACGCCGGGGCAATCACTATGGGCAACGCTGCCAAGCTGCTCAAAGAGGCGAACGTTGCTGCCCTGCTCTATGAGTCAGCGTCCAGCACGCTCTTTGAACCTCGATTCCGCGTGCTATGCCCCTTCTCCACTACCCTTGCCCCACAAGAGCGCAAGCAGCTTGTGGCACGGGTGAACGGCGTCTTAGGTGGCACGTTGGACGGTGCCAGCTTCAACCTTTCCCAAGCGTTCCTATTTGGCAGCATTGAAGGCAAAGGCTCTATCCGCACAAAGCTGGTTGAAGGGCGTTACATTGATCAAGCCCATGACTTAGACGCAACGGCAATCGGGCGTCGTTCCAAAGCCGATACCGACGGCGAAACCATTGAAGCGAACGACGAGTCGGGAAGCGGTGCTGCATTCCGCAAAGCTATGGAATTGCACTTGGCAAATGAAACGGTTGAAGCCTTTGCCGATTGGGCAGTCGACAACCAATGGAAAGACTATGAGGCGAATCCAGACCGCGCCATTGAACGCACTTGGGCGCGTGCTGGCATTGAAGCTGGCCAGATTGCCTTGGCAGAACGGGCAAGCGGTGCGGTTGATTTTGAAGACTTAGGACCGGACCCCGATAAGTCCAAAGACAAGAGCAAGTTTGACGTAACAGCAACCCCGTTCAAAATTCGCGGTCTCAAATCCATTCCGCCCCGTGAATGGCTTTACGGCAAGTCATACGGGCGTCGCTTGCTAAGCGCTATCGCTGCAACGGGTGGCACGGGCAAATCCATGCTGGTAGTTGGTGAAGCGGTGGCCATCGCAACAGGCAAACCGATTCTAGGCGAGTCTTTGCCCAAGGGTGCTTTGCGGGTTTGGCATATCAACAGTGAAGACGATAAAGAGGAATTGGACCGCCGTTTTGAGGCCGCTATCCAACACCACGGAATCAGCGAAGCCGACATAGGCAACCGCCTGTTCTACACGGGCAACGAAACCCGTTTCATTGTCGCAAAAGAGGACCGCAACGGACTCACGATAGCGAACCCCGTTGTTGCTGCCATCAAATCAGAAATCAAAAGGCTTAAGATTGACGTTCTGACAGTTGACCCCTTTGTAAGCACTCACACTGTGTCAGAAAACTCCAATGACAAGATCAACGCCGTTGCAGCCTTGTGGCGTAGCATTGCGCAAGACTGCGATTGTTCCGTTACGCTGGTTCACCACATGCGAAAGCCCGCAAGCGCCAAGCCGGGGCAAGCCCAAACCAGTTACACGGTTGATGATGCACGGGGCGCGGTGGCCTTCAAAGATGCAACCCGATCTTTCCGGGTCATAAACAAAATGACGGAGTCCGCCGCTTCCAAATTTGGGCTTGATGACTCATGGCGCTATTTGCATGTGACCAATGGCAAGGCCAACTATGCACCGCCGTCAACCGCTGGCAAATGGTTCAAGCTGGTAAGCGTGGACGCTGCAGACGGTGAAGACGGCGTAGGAGCAATTGAAGCGTGGGAGTTGCCGACCGCTGCAATGACCTCACATGCCGACGTGAACGCGGGCCTTGATGCACTGCAAGACGGCATGGGGCGAGTCGATACCCGTTCACCCGACTGGGCCGGGCGAAAGGTTGCAGCGGCAATAGGTTGCGACGTTGCCGAAACTGCAAAACTCAAAACACTCATAGGCCAATGGGTAGCAGCGGGCTACTTGGCAACCGAAAACAGGCCAGACAGTAACCGCAAACAACGCGACTATTACGTGGTGAAGGCGCGACCAGACACCGATTTTGACGTTTTAGTTGACACGGATGAG
>CAXTLE010000081.1:0-11030 GCA_964244855.1 uncultured Aestuariivirga sp.
CACCGCCAACAAGGCGCTGCTGGCGCATCATGGTGTCGCACTGGCGAAGGGGGCGGAAAGTGCTGGCGTATCGCTGAATTTTGAAGCGGCGGTGGCGGGTGGCATTCCCGTGATCAAGACTTTGCGTGAAGGTCTCGCAGGCAATGCGCCGCGCAAGGTGTTCGGAATTCTGAACGGCACATGCAATTATATTCTGACCAAGATGGCAGACGAGGGTCGTTCATTTGCGGATGTGTTGGCGGAGGCGCAGGCGCTTGGTTACGCCGAAGCGGACCCGACCTTTGATGTGGGCGGATTTGATACGGCGCACAAGCTGGCGATATTGACGTCGCTCGCGTTCGGCACTGAAGTGAATGTTGATGGTATCGCCATCGACGGCATCGAGTCGATCACGCTCGACGATATTCGCAACGCGGGTGAGCTTGGTTACAAGATCAAACTGCTCGGCGTTGCTGTGAAACATGACGCAGGCGTGGAACAACGCGTGCACCCCACACTGGTGCGGAAAGGTGCACCCATGGCCGACACCGATGGTGTGTTCAATGCGGTGGCCATCAAGGGTGATTTTGTCGGAGATCTTTTGCTTGAGGGGCGTGGTGCGGGTGCGCATCCCACAGCATCAGCGGTGCTCAGTGACATTGTCGATATCGCGCGTGGCAATATGCGGCCCACTTTTGGTGTGCCTGCTTCGAAGTTAAAGCCCTTCAAATCCCCGCCGCAAAAGGCGCATGAGGGTGGATTTTATGTCGCCCTGCAATTGCTCGACAAGCCGGGTGCTGTGGCGTCCATTGCGAAGATTCTGGCAGACGAAAAGATTTCGATCGAAAGCATCGTGCAACGCGGCAAGCCCAACAAGGAAGCCACGCGTTCGACAGCGCAATTTACACTGATCACGCATGACACGCTGGAACCGTCGATACGCAAAGCTGTGGCGCGGATCGAGAAAGATGGCCATGTGGCGGGGGCGCCCCGTGTCATTCGCATTGAGCGGTTGTGACTCGCTGCCCATCATCCGCCCTTCGGGCACCTTCTCCCGTTGGAAGAAACGGGAGAAGGCAAATACATCAGCCTTCTCCCGCGCCTCTTCGCGGGAGAAGGTGGCCGAAGGCCGGATGAGGGGCAGCGTGACGGTCCCCTTCCTCAACGTCACCCGCTCAGCCAAGGGCCAGCGCTGGGTGGCGCGGCTTACGGATACGCGCACGGCTGAAGCCATTTCCCAACGTCTGGAGCTTCCGGAAATCCTCGGTCGCGTCATGGCGGCGCGGGGGGTTGCATTGGAAGATGCCGAAAACTTCCTGAACCCGACGCTGCGCGGATTGATGCCGCCACCATCATCCGTGCGCGATATGGAGAAGGGTGCTGCACGGCTGGCGCAAGCGATCATCGCTGGAGAAAGCATCGGCATTATTTCGGATTATGATGTGGACGGCGTGTCCTCTGCGGCCATCATGTTGCGCTTTCTGCATGCGGTGGGATCGTCAGCGCAAGTCCACATCCCTGACCGCATTTCGGAGGGCTATGGCCCCAGCCAGATGGCAGTGAGCAAACTCGCCGACGCGGGCACGCAATTGTTGCTGACGCTGGATTGCGGTGTGATGTCCCATGATCCCTTGGCCCATGCGGCGGACCTGGGCCTCGAAGCCATTATCGTTGATCACCATCAGGCGGGTGTTGACCTGCCGCAGGCCCATGCGGTGATCAACCCGAACCGGCAGGATGATACATCGGGCTTGGGTTACCTCTGCGCGGCAGGCGTTGTGATGATGCTGGTGGCCGCCACCAACAAGGAACTCCGTATACGGAGCTTTTACACCGAACAGCGCCCCGAACCCAATATGCTGCAATGGCTGGAACTCGTCGCACTGGCGACAGTCTGCGATGTGGTGCCGCTCAAAGGCTTGAACCGCGCTTACGTCACGCAAGGCCTGAAGATCATGGCACGGCGTGACAATCTGGGGCTTGCGGCCTTGGCCGATATCGCAGGTCTGAAACGCCGCCCCGATGTTTATGCGCTGGGCTTCATGCTCGGCCCCCGCCTCAACGCCGCGGGCCGCATTGGCCATGCCGATGATGCGCTGGCGTTGCTGATGGAAACCCACAAGGGCGAAGCCCATAACCGCGCCCAGGCCTTGAACGACATGAACCGCCAGCGTCAGGCCATCGAGATGCGCGTGGTCGAAGATGCCAAGGCGCAAGCCGAAGCGTCGATGGGAAAAGACCGCAAACCCTCCGTCATTGTGGCGGCATCGGAAGGCTGGCACCCGGGTGTTGTGGGGCTGGCAGCAGCGCGGTTGAAGGAGGCTTACCGCCTGCCCAGCTTTGCGCTGGCCATGAACAAGACGACGGGCCTTTCCACGGGCTCGGGCCGCTCCATTTCCGGTGTTGATCTGGGTTCCGCCGTGCGAGCTGCGTTGGAACAGGGCCTCATCACCAAGGGCGGTGGCCATGCCATGGCGGCGGGATTAACGTTGAAAACCGAGGGCTTAGCGGCATTACGTCAGTTTTTTGATGAGACATTGGCCGCCAGCGTCGAAGCCGCCCGCGATGATGCACTGTTCGTCGATGGCGCGTTGACAGGCACCGCAGCCACGCTGGACCTGATCGAACTTCTGGAACAGGCGGGTCCTTACGGCTCGGCCCATCCCAGCCCAATGTTCGTTTTCCCCGCTCACCGCGTGCTCTACGCCGACGCCGCAGGGGCCGACCACATCCGCTGCACGCTCGCGTCTTCCGACGGCACCAAACTCAAAGCCATTGCCTTCCGCGCCATGGGCACCGAAATGGGGGAGTTACTGCTGTCAGAACGCTCGTTCCCGCTTCATATCGCCGGGCGCTTGGTGGCCGATGAGTGGGGTGCCAAGCGGGTGCCGAGTGTGCAGATTGAGGATGTGGCGCGGGTGGGGTAGGCGCGAGTCTTTGTGTGGAAACACCCCCTCCCGGCTTCGCCGTACTCCCCCGGCCCAAGGGGGGCCAAGGGAGAAAGAAAGACGTTCTCCCTCATCGCCCTTGCGATGGGGGAGTACCCCGAAGGGGGGAGGGGGTGTGTCCACGGGTTCTGCTGTCCAGCATCTGCAACAAACCATCCAAAACGCCATCAAGGTTGGCATAGACATCGCTGTTCCACACCCTGAACACAACAAACCCCTTCACCATCAAAAACTCAGTCCGCCGCGCATCCGCAGCTACATCCCGCTCATCGGAATGTGTCACACCATCAACTTCAACAATCACCGCCGTTTCCCGGCACAGAAAATCCACGATGAAAGGTCCGATCTCCACCTGTCGGTTAAACCGGAAACCCTGGAGACGTCGTCCGCGCAAGCGCGACCACAGCAGCGTTTCCGCACCAGTCATGTGTTGTCGCATGTTTCGTGCATAGGCGCGTTGGCGGTCAATGTGCATGGTGGGTTTCCCTTTGCCAATAAGACGGAGACCGTTGGAAAATCCGTCGCGGGGTGGCGAAAAAAAGTTGACATTGAAAATGTTCAAACACCCCCTCCCGGCTTCGCCGTACTCCCCCGGCCCAAGAGGGCCGAGGGAGAAAAGGGTTGGATAACCCGCTTGCCAACCCGCTAATTCCCCCTTATAGACCGCCCACGTTGACGCTGATTTGAGCGAAAACACCTCAGTGCGCCCTTCGTCTATCGGTTAGGACGACAGCCTTTCACGTTGTAAAGACGGGTTCGACTCCCGTAGGGCGCACCATTTTTCTTCTGCTACTGTTTTGAGATATGACAGCCAGCCGCGTGTTTTCCCGCGATGTATTCATCGATCAATTGCCTGAAGCGCACGGGTCCGAAGCTTGGAAAATGTCCGCCGTGCACCACTTGTACCGGCAAGGACGAGAATGCTTCGAGTGTTGCGACATAGTCCGGCACGCTGGAGTGATAGGCGTCATCGATGAAGGGGCCATCATAGATCACATCGCCTGAGAGGAAAATGCCGCTCTTGCGTTCAAACAACCCGATACCTCCCGGTGAATGACCTGGCGTGTGGATGACTTCAAATGCCCTGTCGCCGAGGTCAATGATATCGCCATTGGAAAGCTGTCTGCCGACTTCCGCTGGTTTCACGAGATATTTGGTCTGATCCCAGCCTGTGGGCTGCCTGTCGAACATGGCATTGGTGGCGTAAGGCTCGGCCAGGGTCCAGTCATTGCGGGGATTGGCAAGGATGTGGGCTTCGGCATGATGCACACAACAGCCCGGAAATTCATGGTGGTTGCCGATATGGTCAAAATGTGCGTGACTGGCTACACATGTCAATTCGCGTTCGGAGACCAGCGGCACGTGGCGGCGCAAACTGAAATGGCCAAGACCTGAATCAAACAATAAATCCCGGTCTCGTCCCCGCACATGCCACATGTTGCAGCGAAAGAATGGCTTGATCCAGGGTTCCTGAATCAGCGTCACACCATCGCCCATGCGAATGGTTTCGTACCAGTGTTCAGCGTCAACGGTGAGCATGGGTTAATCCCTCAAGACAACAAGTTTATCCGCTGCAAAGTGAAGCCCGACAGTGTCTCCTGGCGCAATGGCCGTTTCAGAGGAGACACGGGCCAGCACTCGAAGTTCAGGCAAGGCCTGAGGAATAGCCACTATGCGTTTGAAACTGCCTTGATAAACGACGTCCTCCACAGTTGCAGAGATGTTGCCGCCAAGCGCTACGTGTTCCGGCCTGATTGCCAGATGGCAATGTCCAGGTTTTACCGCCGACTTCACAATGAATGTACCAAGTGCGGTTTGCACCGCGCCTTCTGCTGATACTTGGCCTTTCAGAATTGTGCTTTCACCCATGAAGGTTGCGGAAAAGCGTGTGGCTGGGCGCGCGTAGACCCGTTCCGGTGCGCCTTCGTCTTCAATGTGGCCGTTGTTCATCACTACGACATGGTCGGCCAGCGCCATGGCTTCTTCCTGGTCATGGGTGACATGCACGAAAGCGGTGCCCACGCGTTTCTGGATGGCTTTCAACTCGTCCTGCATGTGGCGGCGCAATTTCAGATCAAGCGCCCCCAAAGGTTCATCCAGCAGCAACACCGCAGGTTCCACCACCAGTGCCCGCGCCAAAGCCACGCGCTGCCGCTGGCCACCTGAAAGTTGATGGGGTTTTTTGTCGAAAGACGTGTCCAGCCCCACCACGCGCAACATCTCGCGGGCTTGCATTTGGCGGGCCTTTTTGCCCACACCGCGCATGCGCAAACCAAAGCCTACATTGTCGCCAATACTCATGTGCGGGAACAATGCATAGTCCTGAAATACTGTGGCTGTGGGGCGCTTGGCCGGAACCATGGATGTGCAGTCCTCACCCTTGATGATGACAAGACCTTGAGCTGGCTGCAGAAAGCCACCAAGGATGGACAGCAGTGTGGTTTTCCCGGAGCCAGAAGGACCCAGCAACACGGTGTAACTGCCGGATGCAATCTCCAGCGACACGTCATTCAGCACGCGGTTATTGCCAAAATGATGTGATAGTCCTTGCACCGATACGAGGGCTGTCATTGCGGGCGCTTTCGAAACGCCACCAGTTCAAACACTATGGCAAACAGGATTGAGACGCCGAATACAAGCGCGCCAACGGCGTTGGTTTTTGGATTGAGTCCTGCGCGCAACAGGTTCCAGATTTCAACGGGCAGCGTCGTTTCAAATCGGGTGAGCAGAAAGGCGATCACAAACTCATCCCAGGAAAATGTCATCGACAGAAAGAAACTGGCGAACAGGGCGGGCCACAGCATGGGGGCGGTGATGAGCGCCAGTACCTGCAATTCTCCGGCCCCCAAATCCCGCGCCGCCTTTTCGATATTGGCCTGATGGTCGCCCATTTGGCTGTAGATGATGGCAAAGCATAGCGGCATGTTGATGACGATATGACCAAGCCCTGCCGCAAACAATGACTTCGGCAGACCAGCCCAGGTGAATACCACCAGCAATCCCATGCCGATGATAAGATAACTGACCGTTAGGGGCAGTGTCATCAACCCCCGCAACAAACCTGACGCAGGCAGGGTGAAGCGCGCAAAACCCCAAGCCGCGAGGAAGCCAAGAACGGTTGCCGCCAGCGACGATAAAATTGCAACTGCAATGGAATGAGTGAGGCCGGACGTCAATCTTCCGTCTGACAATACGGCATCGTACCAGCGAAACGACGGCCCGTTGAATGGCGGAATGGGAAACAGCGTGCCCTGAAAAGAAAACATCACCAGAACTGCCACTGGCAGATAAACGAAACCGTAGACCAATAGTGCATAAGCAGATGACAATAGACGCATGCTTAAGCCCTCTCGATTTTTAGCCAACGGGCGCAGGCGAGATAGGCGATAGTAACTACTGCCATGAGGATAATTGAAAGTGCGGACGCCGAACCAAAATCACCGCGACGTCCAATCTGCATCATGATGAGTTGCGGCATCAGCAACTCATTGTTGCCACCCAAAATCTGCGGTGTGATGTAGTCACCAATGGCCAGAACAAAGGTCAGGAAAGCTCCCACCATGATGCCTGGCAATGTGAGCGGAAGCGTGACGTGCAGGAAGCTCTGCAGCGGGCTTGCACCCAAATCAGCAGCGGCTTTCCGGTAATTGGGTGAAAGCTGTTTCAGATTGGCAAAAATGGTCAGTGTCAACAGCATGACAAAGAAATGCACAAAGCCGATGACGGTGGCGCTGCGGGTATTGGCGAGTTGAACGGGTGTGCTGAGAACGCCCAGATCCATCAATGTGGTGTTGATCAGGCCTTTTTCTGCCAGCACCAACAGCCACGAATAAGACCGCACCACGTAAGACGTCCAGAACGGCAACACCGCCAACATCAGCGCCAGGCGTTGCCAACGTTCAGGAACCACGAAGGCCAGGATCCACGCAAATGGATAGGCAAGCAGAACCGAAATGACGGTGACAATGCCGGTGACTTCAAGCGAGTTGGTCATGGCCCGCCAGTAGCTGGCACTGCTGAAGAACTGGCTGTAGTTTGCAAGGCTCCATTGGCCAGTTTGCTTTGACACAAAACTCATGATGGCCATGCCAATGAATGGCACAACAAAAAACATTAGCGTGAAGATCACTGCGGGCGAAATGGCAAACCATCCCGCCCGCGATGGGGCTGTATTTTTCACTGGGCTTGCAACATTTCAGTCCAGAGATCCTGCATTTTTTTGTCCATTATTTCATTTGGTGCAGGGTAGGGTTGGGCACGCTTGAGGAAATCTGCCTGTTCTGCAAAGCGCAGCGTGGTTTTCTGTTCATCTGATAGCGCAGCTTTCGTGTTTGATGGCATGCCCCAATAGCAGGAAGAGGTTGCAAGCCGTGCCTGGCCATCCGGACTCATGATGTATTGAATGAATTTCATCGCCATGTCCTTGTTCTTGGAATCCTTGAACATGGCGAGGGATTGCGACCACAGCACCGCACCTTCCTTGGGCACAGAGAAATCCAGATTTGGGTTTTCTTTCGCAATACCCGCCGTTACCCATTCACCGCCACCGACAAGGATATCGGCTTCGCCCGTGGCGAGTGCCGTCTGGCTTGCCGCAACATCGGTGACGGCCTTTGCATTCGCCTTCATCTTCAGCAAAACGTCCTTCAATGCAGGCAGATCAGCTTCTGTCAGTTCCGATGTCTTCTTCCCGATAGACATGGCGGCCATGCCGATCACCGGCAGATAGTAGTCATAGATTGCAATGCGTCCCTTGTACTTGGGGTCAGTCAAGGCCGCCAGAGACTCCATGTCCTTCACATCAACTTTCGACTTGTTGAAGCCAATCGTGTTGTAACCAAATTTTTCGGTCACACCGTAGCGCTTGCCGTCTACCCGTGTTTTGCTGTCCAGTGCCACCTCCGGGAATATGTCGGCAAGCGGCAACTGGTCTTCCGCCAATGGCTCAAACAGACCCTTTTCAACACCGCGCGGCACGTCGATGGAATCAATCACCATCACGTCCCAGTCACCGGGCTGCGACTGCTCTACAATTGCAAAGCCTGCTCCCGTACCCTCAAATTCCTTGATGTTGACCTTGATGCCATTGGCGTCTTCAAATGGCTTCAGCAAGTTGGGGTCAGCATGGTCGCACCACACAAGGGCATTGAGATCGGCGGCACTTGTCGGACTGGCGAACAATGCCAATGACAACAGTGATACGGTGGCAAAAGACTTGAGAGCGGCGTACTTCATAGGGGTTCCTTCCTTCAAATAATTGGACGAAAAGTGAACCAATTCTAAAATTGAGTCAAATCCAAAAATGTGCCAGCTTGTTTAAATGTCTGGTCTCCGCGCAAAACAAAAGTCAAATCGAAGCTCACGTATCATCGACACAGCTACCACTCTGTTTCGGGAGCAGGGCTACAACGCGGTCAAAATGGAGGCAATCGCAGAGGCAGCCGAAGTTTCGATTGGAACAATTTACAATTACTACCGGAACAAGGGCGATTTGCTGGTGGCCATCGTTGCCATGGAAGTAAATGAAGTGCTGGCCGCAGGTGAAGCTGTCATTACCAAGCCGCCCAAGTCAGCGGAAAAAGCCATCGACAAGTTGATTGGCCAATATATCGAACACTCGCTGGTCTATCTCAGCAAGGAAATGTGGCGCGAAGCCATGGCCATCTCAATCCGCCAACCGGAAAGTCCGTTTGGCGTTACCTATTCTGAACTGGATGTGGCACTTGCGCTCCAAATGTGCAGACTGATTGAGCGACTGCAGCAGCTGGGCCAATTTGACACGAAAGCAGATGCCAAATCCATTGGCGAGCTGATATTCAACAACACCAACATGATGTTCACGGTGTATGTGAAGTCCGAAGCCATGAGTGTCGCCGAGCTGCGCGCCGATTTGCGAAGGCAGTTGCGACCAATTGTCTTAGGGCTTGCCGGACATATGCAATAAATGCCACCCTGTGTTTTTGACGAAGATCAATTCATGCAAATCAAACTGAAACGGGACGTCAGGTAATGGGAACGCTTGTTGCCATTATGAAACGCCCGACGGCTTTGTTCGGTCTTATTGTTGTCACCACTGTCGTCCTCTCTGCACTTGCCGCACCTCTGCTTGCACCCTACAGCCCCGACCTGCAAATGTTTGATGGGCTTACACAGGAAGGTGCACCTTTGCCGCCCAGTGAACAGTTTCCGCTGGGCACGGACACACTGGGGCGTGATCTTTTTTCGCGACTGCTGTACGGCGCGCGCACATCGTTGCTCATTGGTCTGGTTGCAAATGGTGTCGCTGTTTTCATCGGCTTGTTTGTGGGTATTCTCGCAGGCTATTGGCGTGGCTGGATCGGCAATCTGATGATGCGCTTCACCGACCTGATGATGGCTTTTCCTGCACTCTTGCTTGCCATTGTGCTGGCCGCGATGTTGCGCCCAAGCCTGTGGATTGTGGCACTGGTCATTGCCCTGGTGAACTGGGTTCAAGTGGCGCGGATAGTCTACACAGAAACACGCGGGCTGGTGGAGCGGGATTTTATCACAGCGGAACGATCTCTCGGTGCAAGTCATTTTCGCATCCTGCTCAAGCACATTCTTCCGCACCTTGTTCCGACAGCAATTGTCTGGGGAACACTGGGCATAGCAACAACAGTGTTACTGGAGGCTACTCTTTCGTTTCTGGGGGTAGGCGTGCAGCCGCCACAACCCTCTTGGGGAAACATCATATTTGAAAGCCAAAGTTATTTTCAGTCGGCACCTTGGTTGGTGTTTATTCCGGGCGCTGTCATCCTGCTGACGGCGCTATCGTTCAATCTGATCGGCGATGCTTTGCGTGATATTCTCGATCCGACACAACGGGGCAGGGGTTGAGATGGCATCTGTGCTGGCCCGCCGTCTTGCGCAAGCGCTTCTTATTCTGCTGGGCGTTGCATTGATTACTTTTATACTGCTTTATGCCATGCCGGCTGATCCCGCCCGCATGATTGCGGGTCGCAGCGCAACGGCCAAAACCGTCGCCAGCATCCGGCATGAATTGGGTCTTGACCAATCGCTGGTCATACAGTTCTGGCACTATTTGACTGGACTCATGCAGGGCGATCTTGGGCGTTCTTATGCGCAGAAAACAGAAGTTGCGACGCTCATCTGGTCGCGTTTGCCCGCAACCCTGGTGTTGATGTTTGCTGGCATTGTGATCGAAGTGACGCTGGGTCTTTTGCTCGGTATGACAGCAGCGGTAAAACGCGGCGGCATGATTGACAATGTGGTGATGATGACGTCTTTCGTTGGTGTGTCCGCCCCGCAGTTCCTGGTGGCTCTGTTGCTGCTCTTTGTCTTTGCCGTGACACTGGGTTGGTTTCCCATGAGCGGTTACGGCAGTTTTGCCCATGTCATTCTGCCTGCGACAACGCTGGGCATTCTCGGTGCCGGCTGGTATGCGCGTATGGCGCGATCAGCCATGATTGACGTATTAAACCAGGACTATGTGCGAACCGCACGCGCCAAAGGCCTCTCCACAAGCCGCATTTTGCTTCGTCATGCTCTGCCAAATGCAATACTTCCCATCATCGCCATGATTGGAATTGATATTGGTCAGTTTATGGGTGGCGTTGTTGTGGTCGAAGCAGTTTACGGCTGGCCTGGCATCGGTCAACTGGCGTGGCAGGCCATACAACTCGTTGATATTCCGATCATCATGGGGGTGACACTTGTCTCTGCCTTTGCCATTGTTGTTGGAAATCTCATGGCCGATATGCTGGCACCGCTGATTGACCCACGCATTCGAAACAGCTGAAGTAAAAACAATAACAGGAGAGAAAACATGTTGAAGAACTTGCTCAAATTTTCGACCATTGCAGCGTCAATGGCATTCTTGCCTTTGCCCGCATGGTCAGAAGATGTTCCAAAGCAAGGCGGCGAAATCGTCATCACTTACAAGGATGATATTGCCACACTTGATCCGGCTATCGGATATGACTGGACCAACTGGTCCATGGTGAAGAGCCTTTATTCGCGCTTGATGGATTATACGCCAGGCACGTCTAACCTCATACCCTCGCTTGCGGAAAGCTTTGAGGTTTCTGCCGATGGCATGACCTATACCTTCAAGATCCGCAA
>CAXTLE010000082.1:0-11015 GCA_964244855.1 uncultured Aestuariivirga sp.
CATCCGTACCCTGATAATATGCGTTCAAGTTCATGATTTTGGCGCAATTTCGCCCCGCATAGGCCTGCAATCATCCGTATACGGTTGAATAGGCCAATGGGCGAAGCGCTCTTGGGAATACGGTGATTGCGATGTCTTTAGTCGAGCATGTAATTGAAACAGATCGTTTTTCGTTCCGCAAACCTGCGGAAGAACGCCGTGCGATACGCCTGCGCAGACTGATTCTCATAGGACTTGCCGCTGCGATGGCCTTGGCAACTTTGGCACCTGTTGTGGTGCTGGCGGGTTGATTTTTAGTTCGAACAGATTTGCCTCATCCGGCCTTCGGCCACCTTCTCCCGTTGGAAGAAACGGGAGAAGGCGATAATCACTATTTGCCTTTTCATACCAGCCGTCATTTGAATTGACTCTCTGCTCTCAATCCAAATTTTAGTAAAGTTCCCTCCCCACAAGGGGGAGGGTGAAGAAAGGGTCACTTCATTTGACGGTTGGTATCCCGCGCCTCTTCGCGGGAGAAGGTGCCCGACAGGGCGGATGAGGGGTTCAGCTCACACCCTCACAACCAATGCTTTTTATACCCTACAGGCTCGGCGTGGGCGACGACGCGTTTGATGTCTGGATTATGTGCCATCAACGCCACTTCAATCCGATCCGCAACCTCATGCACATCGGCAATGGCCAGCTGCGGTGCAAACCGACAATGATAATGCACATAAAGTCCCGCTGCGTTGGCGCGTACGCGAATGTTATGAAGATCGCTGAGGGCCTGTTCTTTTGCAGCATATTTGGCCAGCGCCGTTTCCACCTTCTTGATGATTGCCGCACCGGGTGGCGCGCCTGCCAACAAGCGTGGCTCCATGGGTTCAATGTGGCTTTCCACTTCAATGTCAGTTCCCAAACCGCCGCGAATATCATTTTCAAGGGCGGTTGCTTTGTCATGTGCAATGTTCAACGGCGTTTCTGCATCCATCTCCACATCGAAACTGATTGCCAGTCGGCCCTCCAGGGTTTGCACAACCAAGTGATGAACCTTCAATTCATGCTCTTCCGCGATCAGCGCAACTTTGTCGAAAGCGGTTTCTGAATCGAGTTCCACCGGATTTATTTGGGTAGAGATATCGGCGTTGTCAAAGATGTTGGCGACTTGGCTGGCTATATCGCGTCTGATTAAGTCAAGCTGTGTCGTTGGCAATGTTCGGGGAACATCGACACTTAAATCGACAAACAAGGTTGGCCCAGCCGGACGGACGCGCAGCTGGCGTATCGCGAGCACACCATTGACCGCTTCTACCGCTTCTGAAATTTTGGCCGTGGTGCCTGCGGGTGCAGCATCCAGCAGATTGTTCAGGGTCTGCCTGCCCAAGTCCCAGGCCGCATGTGCCACAAAAACCGCAACCACCAGGGCCGCGGCTGAATCGGCAAAACCATAGCCCAACCACACCAAAGTAAGGCCGATCAACACCGCTATCGAACTCCACATGTCCGCTGCAAAATGCAGGGCATCGGCAGCCAATGCGGCACTTGTGGTTTTCTCTGCGGTGCGTTTCAATGCGCGTGAGCGGTTAAAATCGATGGCGATGGAAGCGATGATTATGGCAAACAGCCACCAACTCAATTCAATCTCGTGCGAACCCGCAATCAGGCGCTTGATGGCTTCATAGGTCACCCAGCCGGTGACGGCAAACAACATGCCGGTTTCAATCAGCGCCACCACGTTTTCGGCTTTGGCATGGCCGTAATGGTGGTCTTCGTCGGCAGGTTTGTCGGACACGCGAACGGCAAACAGCGTCAAGGCGGTTGCGATAAAATCCATGAAACTGTGGAAGGCTTCGGACAAGAGGCCAAGTGAACCTGACACCAGGGCCGCTGCCAATTTGGCCATGGCCAAGCCGCCCGAGGCAAGCAGCGAAAACAGGGCGACGCGTTGTTTCTCTTGGGAGTGATCGGTTGTCATCGGCCCTCTGGCTTTTGCATGGCTGGCGCAGAAATATCACTGTACTGGCGTGACTGCGACTCGTGATTTGGTGGCATAACACATCCATGCCCACTGACCGTCCAATAGATATGCCGCAAACTGGCCGCAAGGCTGGGGTCTGGACCATTGGCGCGATCTTTGCGGGCGAGTCGCTTCTGCGCGCACTCAACGTCAGTGTTATCCCCATTCAGGCCTATGATCTTCTGGGCAGCAGTCAACGCGTTTCGATTGTGTCGACATGTGTGTCCTTCATGGTTCTGTTGACAACGCTGTCGCTGCCCTATTTGTTCCATGGCGTGCGGCGGCGCTGGGTCTATTCCATCGGCATTTCGCTCGTGATGGCGGCAGCTCTGGTGTTTGCAGCGAACATTGTGGCGGGGCAGGTGATGGCGACTTATCTGCGCAACGCTGGTGCTTCAATCATGAACATCACACTGTCGCTTTACATCATGGATAATATTTCGAAGCATGAACTTACCCGCTCCGAACCGGTGAGAATGACTATTGCAACAATCAGTTGGGTGGTGGGGCCGGCCACAGGGGCTTGGCTTTACTCTCACTACGGTTCACTTGCTCCGCAGCTGGCTGTAGTGATGGCGGGCTTTGCCTTGATCACCGGATTTTGGGCAGCACGATTGCGCGACCCAACATCTTTGCCTTCGGGAACAATTGACAGTTTCAATCCGCTTCGAAATCTATTGGAGTTTTTTTTGCAACCGCGTTTACGCCTCGCATGGTCGATTGCATTTGGGCGCTCCTGCTTTTGGTCGGCGTTGTTTATTTATGGTCCGTTGTTGATGATTGAGGGTGGGCTGGCCAAAACGACGGCTGGACTCATGATTTCCGCCAGTCAATTGACCTTGCCATTAAGCTTGATCCACGGTCAACTGGCGAGGCGTTATGGGGTGCGAACAGTCGTTGCTATTTGCTTTGCATGCATGTCTTTGACTTGTGTGGTGGCAGGTTCGTTCGGCAAAGCCTCACCATGGTCAGCAGTAATTTGTCTGTTGCTCGCCGCCGTGTGCGCGTCGGGATTGGACGGCGTGGGCGGCGTACCATTCTATCGCGCGGTGAAACCCCGCGAACGCCAGCGCATGACCAGCGTCTACCGCACGTTCTTTGAATTCGCAGAATTGATCCCCGGTTTTGTCTTCATGATCCTGCTGCTGCATTTTCAAATCGGCATTGTCTTCATTGTCATAGGTGTTTTGAGCGGATTTTTGGCAGCCATCACATGGAAACACTTGCCAAAGTCGATGTGATTTGATCACTAGGCGACATGACAAAAGCAACACTCATCATCGGCAACAAAAACTATTCCTCTTGGTCGCTCAGGCCCTACATGGCGCTGAGCATGGCGGGCATTCCCTTCGTGGAGGAGATGATCCCGTTTGGCGAACCACGTTTTTCCAAAGAGGTGCGGAAAATTTCGAAGGCAGGGCAGGTGCCGATTTTGCTGCACAATGACATGGTGATCAACGATAGCCTGGCCATCATTGAATATGCGGCAGAGACTTGGTCAAACCGTGGCGTGTGGCCGAAGTATATTCCGGCGCGGGCAAAGGCGCGTTCAGTGTCAGCGGAAATGCATGCCGGGTTTCGCGGTATTCGCGGCGCATGCCCGATGAATTTGCGACGTTCTGTCAAGTTGCCGCCCGGCGGGATTTCGGAAGCAGTTGCGAAAGATGTGGCACGGCTGGAAGAGTTGTGGGCCGAATGCCGCGCAGAGTTTGGCGGCAATGACGGTCCATTTTTGTTCGGGAAATTTTGCGCCGCTGATGCGATGTTCACGCCGGTCGTTACCCGTTTGGAGACGTTTGCGATACCGGTGAAGAAAGCCACTCGCGAATATATGGATGCAATTTTGGCGACGAAAGCCTTTGTGCGCTGGAAGGAAGACAGTGCGGAAGAGACGGCGATTGTGACTGAGGATGAAGTGGATTGAGAGCGGAAGGGACCGCATCACCCCTTCGGGGAGCTTCTCCAGAGGAGAAGCGACTGTTGGAAAGTCCTCCCTAAAACTCTGACCATTCCGGGAGGCCTACGACCGCGTCGCTTCTCCTCTGGAGAAGCTCCCCGAAGGGGTGAAGAGGTCCATTCACCGCTTATTCAACGCCACCATGCCCCCCGCACTGCGCGTCACACGGCCCGCCACTTCCAGCTCCAACAACACCGCCATCACAGCTTCCGGCTGACACTGCGCTTCTCTGATCAAATCGTCGATATCAACTGCATTGGCTGATAACAAACCAACTACCTCGCGCCGCGTTGCCTCGTCGGCATCTTGATCCGGTGGCAGCAGCGGTTCCGTGTCCCGTTCGAACAATTGCCCTTGCAGCGGGGATTTTTCTGCCGTCAAGAATTGCAACACATCATCCACCGCGGTCAGAATATTCGCACCCTCGCGGATCAGTTTGTTGGTGCCCTCGCAGCGCGGGTCAAGTGGCGAGCCCGGCACGGAGAACACTTCGCGACCCTGTTCATTGGCGTATCGAGCGGTGATCAATGATCCCGAGCGCAATGCCGCTTCAACGATGATGGTGGCACGGCTCATGCCGGAGATAATGCGGTTGCGGCGTGGAAAATGTTCGGCGCGGGGGGCAGAGCCTATCGGCATTTCGGTGATCAGCAAGCCATCTTTTGAAATCGCGCGTTGAAGATCGGCATTTTCAGGCGGATAGAAATGATCAACACCTCCGGCAATGGCGGCGGCAGTGCGCGAAGGTGTGGCTGACTCATGGGCTGCCGTATCAATGCCACGGGCGAGGCCAGACGTGACGAGGTAGCCTGCTTCAGCCAGTCCGTGGGCGAGAATGCGCGCCATCTTGCGGCCATTGGCGGAGGCGGTTCGGGCACCGACGATGCCGACGCTTTGCCGTGACGCGAGTTCCAAATTTCCGGACATGCAGAGTATCGGTGGCGCACTGTCAATTTCAGCAAGCTCTGGTGGGTAATGTGTTTCGCCCATGCAAACGAGTGTGCCACCGGTTTTTATGGTGGCGGCGATTTCGCGTTCGGCTTGTTCAACGGGTGTCACCGACAGGCCGCGCTTTGCCCCAGCCTTCGTCATCAAGTCCGGTAGCGCCGCAATGGCTTTGGTTGCCGTTCCATAACGGCGAACGAGTTTGTGGAAATTGATAGGCCCAATGCCTTCGGTGCGGGCAAGGCGCAGCCAGGCGAGGCGTTCAGTATCGGAAAGTGCGGTCATGCTTTCTTGGTGAAGGATGATTTTGGTTCTTCACCTTTCAGCAGTCGCGCAATGTTGGCGCGGTGCATGAACCATACGGCGAGAGCGAGAACAAGGGACGGCCACCAGCCAACGATGGGCATGAACTTGGTGAAAGCGGCAGCAGCAACAACGGCGACGGCGGTGAGCGCACTGGCTGATGAAATGCGCGTCGCAAAGAAAATCAGCAACCAGACAGCGCTGAACGCCAATCCCAAAACCCACGACCAGCCAAAGGTGACGCCCAATCCTGTGGCCACGCCTTTGCCGCCTTTGAAGTTGAGCCACACCGGAAACAAGTGGCCAGCCAACGCGCCCAATCCAGCCGCGATCATGGCGTCGGGGGTGCCGTAAAAACTTGTGGCGAGAACGGGGACGAAACCCTTCAAGCCATCGCAGATGAGCGTGAGTGCAGCGATCTTCTTGTTGCCGGTACGCAGAACATTCGTCGCTCCGATATTGCCGGAGCCGATTTTTCGAATGTCACCAAGCCCCGCCCAGCGTGAGAGCAGAAGGCCGAAAGGAATGCTGCCAGAGAGGTAGCCGATGACTGCGAAGAGGATGGTGACGGTATTCATTCATCCAGCGTAGGTGAAAACCGTGCGCCCGGCAACGAGGGTTTCAGTGGCGCGGCCTTCCAGCGTGCGGTGTTCAAAGGGCGAGTTTTTCGAGCGGGATTTGAGGGTTGCGGGTTCGACTTTCCAGCTGAGGCCGGGATCTACTACCGCGATATCGCCGGGTGCGCCCGCAGCGAGACGACCGCATTCCAATCCAAGAATAATCGCTGGCGCTTGAGACATTGCTTCAACCAGGCGTGACAAGCTGATGTTTTCATTGTGGGAAAGCGAAATAGCGCACGACAGCATTGTATCAAGCCCAATCGCGCCGAATGCCGCCTCAGCGAAGGGCAGGCGCTTGGTGTCGTCGCTTTGTGGGTTATGGGCGGAAACGATGACATCAATAGTGCCGTCGGCCACACCTGCGATCAAGGCGCGGCGTTCGTCTTCACCGCGCAAAGGCGGCGATAGTTTGAAGAAGGTGCGGTAGGAGCCAATGTCGTTTTCATTCAGTACCAGATGATTGATCGACACGCCGCAGGTGACGGGCAGTCCACGAGCTTTGGCGCGGCGCATGACCTCGATTGATTCAGCGCAGGAGATTTGTGCCGCGTGGTAGCGCGCACCCGTCATTTCGACAAGCCGTAAATCGCGTTCGAGCTGCATGACCTCCGCCAAAGCGGGAATGCCGGCCAAGCCCAGACGAGACGCCGCCTCGCCGCCGTTCATGACGCCCCCGGACATGCTGGGCTCCTCGACATGGGCAACCACCAGCATACTGAAGTCCTTGGCGTAAGTGAGCGCGCGGCGGAACAGATTGGCGTTGCTCACAGACTTGTTGGGGTCCGTCACCGCCACAGCACCAGCCGCTTTCAACAAGCCGATTTCCGAAAGCGACTCGCCGTGCAAGCCTTTGGTCAAAGCCGCCATGGGGGCCACGCGCACCAGTGCGGTGTCTCGCGCACGGCGCAGGATGTAGTCCACAATTGCCGCGTCATCGATGACAGGTTGCGTATCCGGCATGACAATCATCGTGGTCACGCCACCCGCCGCTGCCGCTTCCGAAGCCGACGCCAATGACTCGCGATACTCAGTGCCGGGTTCTCCCGTAAACACCCGCATATCGACAAGGCCGGGGATCAAGTGTTTGCCCTTGCAATCGACAACAACCGTCTGGCCACCAACCTGATCGCGCGTGACGCCAGCACCAACGGCGATGATGCGACCATCATCAATTAAAATTCCGCCGATACCGTCGAGGCCCTCACGCGGTGAAAGCAAATGCGCATTGAGATAGGCCCTGCGTTTCATGCCGCCCTCCGGTTTCGCGCCAGCGCATCCAGCACCGCCATGCGTACAGCCACACCCATTTCCACCTGTTCGCGGATCACGGATTGCGCGCCATCAGCTACACTCGAGTCGATTTCGACGCCGCGATTCATGGGTCCCGGATGCATGACCAGCGCATGCGGCTGGGCCTCGCGCAGTTTCGATTCCGTGAGGCCATAAAACTGGTAATATTCCCGCAAACTCGGCACAAAGGCCCCGCTCATGCGTTCCTGTTGCAGCCGCAACATCATCACCACATCAGCACCGCGAATGCCCTCAGCCATGTTGCGATAAACATCGACACCGAAATTTGCGATGCCGCTTGGAAGCAACGTCGACGGAGCCACCACCCGCACTGTGGCCCCCATGGCATTCAGCAAATGAATGTTCGACCGTGCCACGCGCGAATGCAGCACATCGCCACAAATCGCCACCGTCAAACTCTGCAAGCGACCAAAATGGCGGCGAATGGTCAGCGCATCAAGCAGGGCCTGTGTGGGGTGTTCATGCTGGCCATCGCCCGCATTGATCACAGCGCAACTCACCTGTTGCGACAGTAGCTCCACAGCGCCCGATGATTGATGCCTGACCACCAGAAAGTCCGGATGCATGGCGTTGATGGTGATGGCGGTATCGATCAGGGTTTCGCCCTTGGCCACGGATGAATTGGCAATCGCCATGTTCATCACGTCGGCACCCAAACGCTTGCCCGCGATTTCGAAGCTGGCTTGGGTACGAGTCGAATTTTCGAAGAACAGGTTGACCTGCGTCATGCCCTCCAAAAGCTTTTTATCCGGCCCCAAGGCTTTCCCGGTTTCAGAATAGCTTTGCGCCAAATCCAGCAGCGCTGTGATTTCGATATGATGAAGATCTGTGATGGCCAGCAGATGCTGTGCCTGAAAAAGCCTTGAGTATAGGGCGGGCCGTGAAGCGGGAGATGTCATTAAAAGCGCTGTGTATGAGGCTTAGGCACAGGCGTCAAGAAACGATTGCAGAATATATCCCGCCGCAAGTTTATCGACATTCTCTGCCCGTTTTGCCCGCGACAAGTCCGCCTCCAGCATCACACGGTTAACCGCCACCGTGGACAACCGCTCATCCCAGAACATCACGGGCAAGTCCGTCAGCTTCGCCAAATTGCGCACAAAGGCCCGCGTCGCCTGTGCGCGTGGGCCTTCCGTGCCGTCCATATTCAACGGCAAGCCGATCACAAGAAGCCCGATATTTTCGCGCGTCGCAAAGTCCAGCAGCTGCTTGGCATCAAGCATGAATTTCGTTCGCGCAATCGTCTGGCGCGGCGTGGAGATCTGGCCTTCAACGTCGGCGGTGGCAAGGCCAATGGTCTTGGTACCAAGGTCGAGGCCAAGGATACGGCGGCCTGCGGGCAGGGCGGTCAGAGCGGCTTGGCCAGCGTCGTGCAAAGTGGTCATTGCGACGGGATAGCGCTTGCGGCATCAGGGGGAAAGAAAAAAGGAACCACCATGACCAAAGCCGTTGACCCCCTCGTTGATCCCTTGCCATCAGGAGCAAAACCCGATCTGCGCCCGCTGCACGGCCGCTGGATGCGGCTTGACCCCCTGAACGTGGCGCATCACGGCGTTTCGCTCTACAAAAATGTGGCAGGCGAAGACATCTGGACCTGGATGCCCTATGGACCCTTTGCCGATGAAGCGGCGTTTCTGGGCTGGCTAAAGGACCGAGAAGCCGCCCGCGATCCGTGGTTCTACGCCTTTGTCAAACGCGACAGCGGCGAGAGCTTGGGCATGGGCGCCTTTATGCGCTTCGACGGTCCCAATGGCGTTATCGAAATCGGCAATATCTGGATGAGTTCAGCCCTGCAAAGAACCCGCGAATCCACCGAAGCGATCTACCTCATGATGCGCCACGCCTTCGACGATCTGGGAGTCAGACGCCTTGAATGGAAATGCGACGCCCTCAACGCCCCCTCAAGAGCCGCCGCCCAGCGCTTCGGCTTTGAATTCGAAGGCATCTTCCGCCAACACATGATCATCAAAGGCCGCAACCGTGACACAGCGTGGTTTGGAATGATCGACAAGGACTGGCCGCAGGTAAGGGCCGGGTTTGAGACGTGGTTGCGCGAGGGGAATTTTGATGCGGTTGGGGTGCAAAAACAGCCGTTGCGCGTGACGTAGGAAGGAACCTCATCAGCCCTTCGGGCAGCTTCTCCAAAGGAGAAGCGACCCGTATTGAAACCACCCTTGAACTCTGTCCATCAGGGAGGTCTACCACCCAGTCGCTTCTCCTCTGGAGAAGCTGCCCGAAGGGCTGATGAGGTCCGTTTGGTGGCGGGAAGTGAGGTCGAAAAGGCGAGTGTACAAGTCACAAACTTCATCCAAAAAACCCGTCATTCCCGCGAACGCGGGAATCCAGACTTTCCACGAGCTCGCTTGTTGAACTTTATTGTATAATTTTTGTGGGAATGACGTGATGTTAAAGTTGTTTCCAATCGACGGCGTGATGCTGCAAGATGCGACATAGACAGTTTAAATGACAAATGAACTCGAACGCGTTCACGGCAACGGCAATGTGTTCCGCGACTTGAGGCTTCCCAACCCCGAAGCCGAACAACTGAAAGCCACTCTCGCCAACAAGATTATAGCCGTACTGGACAAGCAAAGCCTCACCGTCCGCAGCGCCCGCGAAAAAACAGGCTTCGCCGCAGCAGATTTTTCACGGGTGCGGCAGGCGAAACTTGCACGATTTACGATTGACCGTTTGATGGCAATGCTGGATCGATTGGATAAAGATGTTGAGGTGACGGTGAAAGTGCAGGCGAGGGCAGCATGAAGTTTATCTTGCAAATTGATAGATAGATCATATTCCTAGAACGGCACTTCGTCATCCAAATCTCTTTTGGGGCCTTCGATGCGCTTTGGCGGAGCTGGAAGTTGTTTTTGATCATTTGCCGAAGGCAACCTCAAAAACTCCGTCGCTTTAGCGAAAGACTGAAACATTTTATCCATCTTTTCAATGATTGGCTCCAAACCTTGAGCGCCTTCGACTAACTCTTTCCTTGTCCAAACCATTGCTGCAGCAAGCGATTCAATTCGAGTTTTGTTTCTGTCCACTTCTTCTGCAAACGCATTTAGTTTTTTTGAAAGTGCAGTTCTTTTGGTGTCAGAAAGCGAGGAGGCAGCAATCAACTCTCGAACACTGGAAAGATACTTGTGGATTTTTGATTTTAGCTCTGCAGATAATACATAGGTTCCTGAAGTTCCGTTGCGAATTTGGGCAGCACGTTGAAATGAAGTCCTTGCTATATAACGTTCGATTGTTTCTATTGCGCCGTGAAAGTAGATTGTGAAGTCGTCAGTTTGCCAAGGTATTTTTCTATCAATACCCAAATCCAGATTATGAGCTTCAGTAAAAGCCAATATTACATTCAAGAGCGAGCGTTGGGACTGTTCCAGATTAAATGAGCTCTCACCGTTTATTTGAATGGCGTTGTCATGTGCATTTGCCAATTGCGACTTGAGAAGTTTGTAAAGAACGGCAAGAGCTTCATCGGGTTCATCCGGCAAGCTGTTCAAGAAGTCTTCGTCTAACATTGGCAACCTCGAATGAGTGCGCGGCAATTGTCACGATAATAGATAGTAAGATACTCCATTTATTTCAAGGTGTTGCAATTGCCAACTTGTGCATCCAAGTCTTCACCCAATCTCCACATACAACTTCCGGCCCAAAGCCGTCGCCGCCCGTCTCAGCGTGCTCAGCGTCACTGACTTATTTTCCGGATCAAGCAAGCGGTCCAATTGCCGCCTGTCGGTTTTCATACGAGATGCCATGACAGTCTTTGTGATGCCCTCGGCCTTCATGCCTTCGGCGATTTGCCAAGCCAGCACGCGCTTGATGGCCACGTCTTCGGCTTCGGCCAACATTTGGAAAAAATTGCTTTGGTTGTAGGCGG
>CAXTLE010000083.1:0-10985 GCA_964244855.1 uncultured Aestuariivirga sp.
TCGCTTACCGCAAAGAACTTGTGCTCGGTGAGGATGACGCGACGCGTGCCCAGCCTGCCACGGTTGGCGAATTTTTCACTGACGTAAGAAAGAACTACTTCAAACTGTATTTTCATTACGTCTATTTCAATGTTGGTCGGATACTCTACATTCAGGTCGACAATATTTTTCCAATCATTATTCTTTTGCCCACACTCGTCGCACAAAAAATTACCTTTGGACCATTCCAGCAGATCAACGGAGCGTTTGACCAAGTGCGATCATCATTCCAATTCCTAATCAATTCATGGCCAACTATTATTGCTTTGATTTCGATCTACAAGCGGCTCAGGGCTTTTGAAGCTGTACTCGACGGCAAAGAACTGAGTGCCATTGAGCAGGAACCCTACAAAGAACCTCTTCCCAGCAGCTGACAAGGATTGCGTTAAAATGACTGACACGAGACTTCGGCCAAGCTCACTTTAACATTAAAAAGCATCTTGCCATTCCCATTCCGGGCCGCTATGCACCGCCTCGGAATGGGCGATTAGCTCAGTTGGTAGAGCGCTTCGTTTACACCGAAGATGTCGGGAGTTCGAGTCTCTCATCGCCCACCATTCTCATCAAAGAAAGGTCCTCACCTGCCCCTTCGGGGCATCCTCTCTTGCAAGCGGGAGACGTGAGGCAAATTGCGCGTTCTTCACTTCTCCCGTTTCTTCCAACGGGAGAAGGTGGATCGCTCGTCAGCGCGAGACGGATGAGGGGCAACGGGCTCCGTATCCTCATAAAAACGCCCCACACGGTTTCTGAGGGCGTGCGGGGCTGATGTGGTTTGGACTTCTATAGTCGCCTAGCTGTTGACGGCCTCCTTCAGTAGTTTTCCGGGTTTGAACCGTGCCCTGTTTGAGGCCGGCATCTTGATCACTTTTCCCGTTTTCGGGTTGCGTCCCACACCGCCTTCGCGGCGCGTGACGGTGAATACGCCAAAGCCCATCAGGCGCACGTCGTCACCTTCCATCAGGGCCTTAATGATGTTTTCTATGGTTGCGTCCACCACCTCTTCAGCTTCTCCACGTGTCAGCCGTGTGTCAGTCGCAACCTTGGCAATCAGTTCGCTTTTATTCATGGGTGGGCATTCCTTCGAAACCGACTCAGCACGCACACACAATTGCCGCGAGTAGAGATTGAATCAAAACGCAGGGGATTCGCAAGTCGAAAGCGTTTGGTGTATCACGCAGACATCATGACATTTCTGCCCGACGCTTCCACCCTCTTTGCCTATACCCTTGCTTCGCTTGTGCTGTTTATCACACCCGGACCCGACATGAGCTTGTGGTTGTCCCGCACGATAGGTTCCGGTCGCGCAGCAGGCCTTGCCGCAATGGCCGGCACCAACACCGGCTGCATCGTTCACACCTTGCTTGCAGCCTTTGGCGTATCGGCATTGATCGCGGCATCGCAGACCGGGTTTTTCGTTTTGAAAATTGTAGGCGCGGTTTACCTGCTGTGGCTGGCCATTGACGCGTTGCGCAACGGATCGTCGCTGAACGTGAAGGCTGGGGATGGCAGCGTCGCTTCTGTGAAAAGCAGTTTTCTCATGGGCATTACCGTCAATCTCACCAATCCGAAAGTGGTGCTGTTCTTCATTACTTTCCTGCCGCAATTCGTGTCAGCCAACGATCCGCATGTGACGGGGAAACTTTTATTTCTGGGGTTGTACTTTGTGGTGATCAATACCCCCGGTGCTTTCCTGATGATCCTCGGTGCGGAAAAACTGGTGACATGGCTCAAATCCCGCCCCCGGTTTTTGCGCGGCATTGATTATTCATTTGCAGGTGTGTTCGCGTTTTTCGCGTTGAAGATTGCGATGACGCAAGGGAAATGAGCATGAAACTCATAGGCCAATATGACTCGCCGTTTACGCGCCGCGTCGGCATTACAATGACGTTGTATGGCCTCGCATTTGAGCACAGCACGTGGTCGGTGTTTGGCAATGCGGATGAGTTGGGTGCGGTGAACCCCTTGATCCGGGTGCCGACACTGGTTCTGGATTCGGGCGAAGCCTTGATCGAGACCGCAGCCATCATCGACTATCTGGATTCACTCACGCAGCCTGCGCAACGTTTGCTGCCGCAGTCTCAGCCCGAGCGTTATAGAGTGCAACAGGTGGTCAGTCTCGCCAGCGGTGTTTCCGACATGGCGGTGCGGCTGTTCTATGAATTGCGCTTGCACGACACCCCATCCGACACCTATGTGGCGCGGCTGACGAAACAGATTGAGCAAACCTTGGGCGTACTGGAAAAACGTTCCCCATCTTCCGGCGCCTTGACCCAAGCCGACATCGCCATCACCTGCATGTATCGCCACCTGTCAGAATGCCATCCCGGTATCGCTGCAAGGGGCCGCTATCCCGCTATCGAGAAGCATTGTGCCGCCCAAGAGGCGAAACAGTTGTTCATCGATATCTCCCAAGCTTTTATTGGCCCGGCCTGACGATCATTAAATCACGGGCGAGCCATTGAAGCACTCACCGGGCAAAGCTTCGCAACGTCTCCAGCAACCCGGCCTCAATCACCACACCGGCAGACCGCGCCGCCTTGATATTCCCGGCACGGCGGCTGTTTGGCATGCGGGCACCTTTTTGCGAGGTGATCGACTTTGACAGCGCCTTCACCTGCTTGTGAAAATGCGCTCCGCCAAACTTGACCGGATCAAACGCAATGAAGGCCTGGCCACACCCAATCGGCTTGCCATCGTTTTCCGAAAATGATCCCATCTGCGGCCCCCGCAGCGATTGTGCCAAGGCCGCACACATCACCTCAACGATCAACCCCTGCCCGAATCCTTTGTAGCCTCCGGCAGGTGCCATGGAACCTGCAAGCCCCTTTACGGGATCATCCGTAGGCTGACCATTTTCGTCCAGCGCCCAACCCAGCGGAATACGACGTCCTTCATCACCAGCCGTCTTCACATTCGTCCAGGCAGTCGCAGACGACGACTGATCAATCAAGAACGCCACTTTGCCTTTGCCCGCAGGCACTGCAAACGACATGGGATTGGTTCCAATCACAGGAGTGACACCACCCACCGGCGCAATGGCAGGCACCGAATTTGTGAAGCCAAATGCAAGCAGTCCCCGCTTCGCCAGAGCACCCGTGTGATAGCCCAATGTTGCGGCGTTATAGGAGTGCTTCACAATCATTGTCGCCACGCCAAACTTCTTCGCGGCAGGCACCAACTTGGCAAACCCCGCTTCAATCGCAGGGTGGGCAAAGCCGCGCTTTGCATCTACCTCAATTGCCACAGGCGACAGCATTTTCACCCGTGGCTTGGCCTTACCATCCACCTTGCCACTTTGCACATGTTGGCAATAATATTGCAGCCAATAGAAACCATGACCTGCGAGACCAGACATTTCCGTATCGAGTATCGCCTCCGTGAAATAGCGCGCATTGTCATGAGATGTTCCTGCCCCAGTCAAGGCAGCACTGATCAGCTTGCGGGCTTGCGCCACACTTAAGGTTTCATCCGGCACCGTTACATTCCCATCTTTATCATCCAAAGCATCCACGCCGCCATCGCCGCCATTCCAATGTTTTCAATGACCGTGATCACCGACATGGGCAACTGGAACACCGTGCCAAGGCAGGCACATTGAATCGTTTGTTTCGACAGCGTGGCTCGCACAACTCCAATAGCGCCGACAAGGCTGAGCACCAAAGCAACAACCGTGCTCGCAACTGGATGAAACTGAAACAGGAAGGCCAGCCCCAGCCCGGTTTCAAGCACGGGATAAATATAGCCCCAGGGCTTGAACTGCTTGGCAATAACATCATAACGGGCATAGGCTGTAGCAAAAGCAGGCACATCCAAAAGCTTGAAGGCACCGAACACTGCAAAAAAACCTCCCATGAACGCCATCATCCAGTCGCTGGCTGCAAAGCTTGCGATTGCTACCAGCCCCAACACCAGAAACAGCGGGTAGTATGTACGAAGCAAACTTGGCTGCGGAACGACATCTTCTGCACCAACCGTTGCGCGGTACGAACCGATTTTCGTCAAAACATCGTTCAGGGCATCCACGCCCAAGCGAACCGATGTCACCATTCTCGGCGGATCCAACGTCACAGATACATCGGGGGCCAAAACACTCAAGGCTTTTTCAACCTTGCTGCGGCAGCCATTGCAGGTCATTCCGGAAATGATAAATGCAGTCATGGCAATTCCTGTCTTCGCAAAGCAGAACAAACCATAACTACGCGTGTCACTCAATAAAAAAGCGCGCCACCGCGACGCGCTTTCTCTCAGGCTGTTTCAAATTTTAATGCGTTACCGCATTTTCGGACGAACCCTTGTCTTTTGCGCGTGCTGCGGCAGCGGCTTCTTCCGCTTCCTCGTCCCAGATGATGGAGACGGGTTGGCGAACAAGCGCGTGTAAGAGCACTTCGTCGACATGTGAAACAGCTACGAGTTCCATGCCAGACTTTACGTTGTCTGGAATGTCAGCGAGATCTTTCACATTGTCGATGGGGATCAGCACTTTCTTGATGCCACCGCGCAATGCCGCCAACAGCTTTTCCTTCAAGCCGCCGATGGGCAAAACACGTCCACGCAGGGTCACTTCCCCCGTCATGGCGATGTCCCTTCGCACGGGGATACCCGTCAACACGGACACGATTGCCGTTGCCATGGCGATACCAGCTGACGGGCCGTCTTTCGGGGTGGCCCCCTCAGGCACGTGCACGTGAATGTCGCGCTTGTCGAACAGTGTGGGCTTCACGCCGATTGATGGCGCACGGGAGCGGACATAGGAAGACGCCGCAGAAATCGACTCCTTCATCACATCGCGCAAGTTTCCGGTGACCGTCATCTTGCCTTTGCCCGGCATCATCAGGGCTTCGATGGTCAGCAATTCGCCGCCCACTTCCGTCCATGCGAGGCCTGTCACAACGCCCACCTGGTCTTCACGCTCAGCTTCGCCGAAGCGGAACTTGTGCGCGCCCAGATAGTCGTTGACGATTTTGGCCGTCACCTTGATTTTCTTGCCCTTCTTGGCCGTCATAAGGTCCTTCACGGCTTTGCGTGCGAGGGTGTTCATTTCACGTTCCAGTGACCGCACACCGGCTTCGCGGGTGTAACGCTGGATGATTTCACGGATGGCTTCGTCGGTAACCTCGAATTCCTTCTTGTCCAGTCCATGATGTTCCATGGCCTTTGGCACAAGATGACGACGCGCAATTTCGGCCTTCTCATCTTCGGTGTAACCGGCGATGCGAATGATTTCCATGCGGTCGAGCAATGCTGGCGGAATGTTCAGCGTGTTGGACGTGGTGATGAACATCACGTTCGACAGGTCATATTCCACTTCAAGATAGTGGTCCATGAAAGAGGCGTTCTGTTCCGGATCCAGCACCTCGAGAAGCGCTGATGAAGGATCACCACGGAAATCCTGGCCCATCTTGTCGATCTCATCGAGCAGGAAAAGCGGGTTGGATTTCTTCGCCTTCTTCATCGACTGGATGACCTTGCCGGGCATCGAGCCAATGTATGTGCGGCGGTGACCGCGAATTTCAGCTTCATCCCTCACGCCACCAAGCGACATACGAATGAATTCGCGGCCTGTCGCTTTCGCAATGGATTTGCCGAGCGAGGTTTTACCCACACCCGGAGGACCGACGAGACACAGGATTGGTCCACGCAATTTGTTGGTCCGGGCCTGCACCGCAAGATATTCGACGATGCGGTCCTTCACCTTTTCCAGTCCAAAATGATCCTGATCCAACACGTTCTGGGCAAATTCGAGATCGGTTTTCACCTTGCTTTTCTGCGACCATGGAATGTTCAACAGCCAGTCGAGATAGTTGCGCACAACGGTGGCTTCGGCCGACATCGGCGACATCTGGCGCAGCTTCTTCATTTCAGCTTCCGCGCGTTCGCGGGCTTCCTTGGAGAACTTGGTATCCTTGATGCGCTTGTCGAGTTCGCCCATTTCGTCGCGTTCTTCGCCGCCATTGCCGGAACCGTCACCGAGTTCCTTCTGGATGGCTTTCATCTGCTCATTCAGATAATATTCGCGCTGGGTCTTTTCCATTTGGCGCTTGACGCGGCCACGGATGCGCTTTTCAACCTGTAGAACCGAGATTTCGCCTTCCATCAGTGCGAAGGCTTTTTCCAGTCGCTCATCAACGGTGGCAAGTTCAAGCATTTGCTGCTTGTCGGCAATCTTCAAGGCAAGATGCGCTGCAATGGTGTCAGCCAGCTTTGCATAATCTGTAATCTGACCAAGGCCTGCGAGAACTTCCTGCGGCACTTTCTTGTTCAGCTTCACATAGCTTTCGAACTGTTGCGCTGTGGAACGGGCCAGGCCTTCAGTTTCTTTCGAGAAGGTTTTGGGCACTGGCATCAAAGCCACGCGGGCTTCGAAATATTCCGGCTTTGCAGTGAAGTCGATGACCTTGGCGCGCTCAATGCCTTCGACCAGAACCTTTACAGTACCGTCTGGCAATTTGAGCAACTGCATGACTTGTGCCACGGTGCCAACATCGTAAATCGTATCAATCGCCGGATCATCATCACCGGGGTTTTTCTGTGCGACGAGTAGAATACGCTTCTCTTCCCGCATCACTTCTTCAAGTGCGCGGATGCTTTTTTCGCGCCCCACAAACAACGGAACGATCATGTGCGGAAACACCACGATGTCACGCAGTGGAAGAACGGGGATCGTCTCTTCCGGGCCAAGTTCTATGTTTGACTGTACTGGCTTTTTTGCCATTGTTTTTCCTTCCACAAGCTTCTTCACCCGCGCCTCGCGATGTCGTTGCTCACCCTTGATGGCATGAGGCGCACGCGTCCTGAACCCGATATGTGGTTCACGCCCACACTTTGTTCAAGTGCAGGCGTGCCACGTCATTAATTACGCCGAAGCGTTGGCTTTCTCTTCACGGTCTGCGTAGATCAGCAAAGGTTTTGCAGCACCGTCGACAACTTCCTTCGAAATCACAACCTCTTCCACACCATCCATGCCCGGCAGGTCATACATGGTGTCGAGCAGAATGTTTTCCATGATAGAGCGCAAACCACGGGCACCCGTTTTCCGCTCAATGGCGCGGCGGGCGATGGAGCGGAGAGCCTCATCCGGAATGGTGAGCTTCACGCCTTCCATTTCGAACAGGCGCTGATATTGTTTGACGATGGCGTTCTTGGGCTCAGACAAAATCTGCACCAAGGCTACTTCGTCCAAATCTTCGAGCGTCGCTGTCACCGGCAAACGACCAACGAATTCCGGGATCAAGCCGAACTTCAACAAATCCTCTGGTTCCAGTTCGCGGAGCACAGCGCCCGTGCGGCGTTCATCGGGTGAACGCACAGTGGCTGCAAAGCCCATGCCCGTGCCCTTGGCGCGCATGTTGATGATGCGCTCAAGCCCTGCAAAGGCACCGCCGCAGATGAACAAGATGTTCGTCGTATCAACTTGCAGGAATTCCTGCTGCGGGTGCTTGCGGCCACCTTGTGGAGGAACCGAGGCCACTGTGCCTTCCATGATTTTCAGCAAGGCCTGCTGCACACCTTCACCCGACACGTCACGGGTGATTGAGGGGTTGTCTGACTTGCGGCTGATCTTGTCGATTTCATCGATATAAACGATGCCGCGTTGCGCGCGTTCGACGTTGTAATCAGAGGCCTGCAACAATTTGAGAATGATGTTCTCAACGTCTTCACCCACGTAACCCGCTTCGGTCAATGTGGTGGCATCGGCCATGGTGAACGGCACATCGAGAATGCGAGCCAGGGTTTGCGCCAGCAATGTCTTGCCGGAGCCCGTAGGCCCCACAAGCATGATGTTCGACTTCGCCAATTCCACATCGGCACCCTTGCCACCATGGTTCAGGCGCTTGTAGTGATTGTGCACAGCCACCGACAGCACACGCTTGGCGTGGTCCTGACCGATGACATAATCATCGAGCACTTTCCGGATTTCATGCGGTGTTGGCACGCCATCTTTCGACTTTACCAACGCTGACTTGTTTTCTTCACGGATGATGTCCATGCAGAGTTCCACGCATTCATCGCAAATGAATACAGTGGGGCCAGCGATCAGCTTCCTGACTTCATGTTGGCTTTTGCCGCAGAAGGAACAGTAGAGCGTGTTCTTGCTTTCGCCAGTCGTTGCCTTGGTCATATGTCATTCCTCACTTCGGCACTGTACTCATGCGCCACTCAAATAAAACGGGCCATTACGCTTACAACCGAAGCACGACGGGCCGAAACATCCACTATAGCCCGTCTTGCCGACTCAAATCCAGCTTGCGCCCGTGTCGGTTAATCAATTCTTGAAGCGCGTGACCAATTGGCCATAGCTGCTTTAACGTATTGATTTCGCGGTCGGATTATTTGCCTTCCGCGGTGTCCGGGCGCTTGTCCATGATCTTGTCAATCAAGCCAAAGTCTTTTGCCTGCTCTGCGGTCATGAAATTGTCGCGTTCGAGGGCATCTTCGACCTCTTTATAATTGCGGCCCGTGTGCTTCACATAGATCTCGTTCAGGCGCTTCCTGAGCGATTCAACATTGCGGGCATGGATCAGAATATCCGTCACCTGGCCCTGAAAACCGCCTGATGGCTGATGTACCATGATCGACGCATGTGGCAAAGCATAGCGCATTCCCGGCGCACCTGCCGTGGCCAGCAGAGACCCCATCGAAGCCGCCTGCCCCATGACCATTGTCGAGACCGGGCATTTGATGAACTGCATGGTATCGTAAATCGACAATCCCGACGTCACCACGCCGCCCGGCGAGTTGATATACATGGAGATTTCCTTCTTGGGGTTTTCGGCCTCGAGGAACATCAATTGCATGCAAATCGACGCCGCCATGTTGTCTTCAACCTGCCCCGTCACGAAAATAATGCGCTCCCGCAGAAGCCGCGAAGGCAAATCATAAACCCGCTCCCCCCGGGCTTCCTGCTGGATCACAGAAGGCCAAAAGGCGGAGGTGGGGGTGTTGTGGTTGAATGACGACATGGAAGCTCCCGGGAAGTGAATCAGTTATGGTCTGACAGCATAGATAGGTGACGTGGGTGGATTGTGGAAGGGGTTGGGGAAAAGCGGGAACGGATGGTGGAGTTTATGGACTGCACCCCCTCAAGTTAGACACGGTCAAATATGGGACAGGGGTGTTACAACTGGCGGGCAACACGGCAGCACTTGATCCCAAAATGGGATCATGTTACACGCATTCATGAGGATCATTGCGCGTCGAACACTGGTCAATTACCTGGAGAGCAGACGAAAGCATGCCGACCACAAAGCTTTGAGCCAAGCCGTTCAATCATGGTTCGCAGAAGCCAAGCAAGCTGAATGGCAGAATATGGCCGATGTCAAAGTCAAATATGGATCGGCCAGTATTGTCAGTTCAGATCGGGTTGTATTCAACATCAAGGGCAATGATTATAGGCTGGTGGCGGCAATAGACTTTAGGCACTCGATTATTTTTATCAAGTGGATTGGAACCCACAAAGACTATGACGCGATTGATGTCAGGAAAGTGAGCTACCATGACTGATGTGAAACCGATCAAATCAAACGATGACTACGAACGCGCGTTGAAAGACATTGAAGCCCTCTGGGGAGCGCCCGAGGGAAGTCCCCGAGGCGACAAACTGGACGTGCTTGCGACATTGGTGGAAGCCTACGAGGCTAAATATTTTCCAATAGAAGCGCCTGACCCGGTTTCGGCCATTGAGTTCAGAATGGAACAGCAGGGGCTCACACGCAAAGACCTGGAAGGAATAGTAGGATCCCGCGCAAGAATTGCCGAAGTCCTGTCAGGCAAACGAAACCTGTCAATCGCCATGATCAGGAGATTGAATGAGGCGCTGAATATACCAGTGGAGGTACTTATTGCACCGACACGGAAGAATGCTGCGTGACAATCGGAGCACTTTTTAGACCCGAATTCAGCAAATGGGTGTTGCATGCCCAAAGCCTAGGCTTCGCTGACTTTGTCACTCCGGAAGATGGTTTCAGCACCGAGTTAACCAGCAACAAAATTTGGGGCGGGCATTCGTCTTGCGGTGTCTATACTTGGATCACTGAGACTGGCGATGCCTACGTCGGACAAGCTGTCAAAGTCAGGGCGCGACTGCAACAACACTGGAAAATCCATCGATCAATTGTGTATGCGGCATTTCAGCCTGTTGAACGCGAATTCTTGAATGTGGAGGAACCAAGACTGATAGCGGCGATGGAAACCGCGTTTCCGGTCTTGAACATCGCTTTTGCGAAATCATCAACGAGAACAGTTCCATTTGATCAGCTTGTGACGCAGGACGAACGACAGGAATTTCTCGATGGCGGTCAATTGGCTGAAAACAATGACTGGCCACAGTGGCCGCTACTTGTTCGCAAGCAAAACGAAAAATTCAAATATCTAACGACCGACGATTTGTACTGCATTGTCCTGAATTCAATCCGGACATATATTGAGCGTTGCATACCAAAGCCACGATCCACCGAAGTTAGATTCTGGTCGTTGACAGTATTAAATGACTCACCACACTTTTTCCGTCTAAACATCGGCCAGCAAGAAGTCTTCACATTGTGGATGGATGAAACCGGGTTGTATGCAAGAGTTCTTGCAAAAGAAAAACTAGTTGAAGATGCAGAAGGGCCACTCTACGTCACGAATTCTTTTGACAATTTTGTGCCGATAGCAGATCTGCGCAGTTGGTTAGCCGGAAAAAATCTCACTGCATGCAGAGAACTTGTGACTTGGCTCATGCGGCACACGGTGCCACTTCACTCGAGATCTCACTGCCCACAAGTGGTACGGGCCGCATTCGCAGACTCTTGCCCGTCCCTTTGTTGATTTATTCCGTGTTGCCGTCAACTTACGAATGACGGAATTACGATGACAGTGCATTCTGCTATTTTTAAATTACGGTGACAGTGCATTTTACTCTCACCACTGCCCTGCCCCCTCACCCGTTGTCCATCTCCGCCTGCGTC
>CAXTLE010000084.1:0-10930 GCA_964244855.1 uncultured Aestuariivirga sp.
CCTGGCTGCCGTAGCCGATGATGGCCACTTTCTTGCCCTTGATCAGGTTCACATCAGCATCACGGTCATAATATACGCGCATATTTCAAGCCCTTTATTGAATGGATTTTCCCGGAGGCGGGCATAGCGGGGCCTTGACCCGGATGCAAGCGCTTCAAACGCGGCTCAGGTGCCCGCGATAATGCACCAGCAACCCCAGCGGCCATTTGGCGATGCGGACGTTGAACAGATGGCGACCTTGCTCGTCGACGCGTTCGGTTGCGGTAATGTCAGGCATCAGAAAACGCGGCAAGGGAATGGGCCCAATGCGCAAGCTGTTCATGGTCATGTTCAAGCCAAATGAACCCGTATCCAGCTTTAGCCGGAATGCAAAAGGGCCGAAATGCTCTTCGACGGATTGTGGATATCCTGCCGCCACCGTCATCACGCTGGCCATGACCTTGTCACCAAACTGCCGCCGCCATAGCTCCCGCGATCCATCGCTTTCAATAATGACCGTGACGGGGACATTCTCACCTGCGGGCGGAAAGCCGAACAGTTTGGCCACGATGCGGCCCATAAGGCTTTCGGCACCTGCAATGCTGGCCCCACCTTTGAGCACGATGCCGGGCTGGACTTGATGGATACTACGTGTGGCGTCCGGCAATGCTTTCCACTTGGCAGCACCAAGTGCAGTTTCAAAAAGCTCCGAACCCGACAAATCTGTTTTCTCAATTGATGTAATAATTCCAAGCCTGGCAAAATGCGGTTCAAGTTCCTGAAGCTTCACTTCACCCGCCGCCGCACGCGCACCTTTCGCCAAGGCTTGTCGCCGCAACACCAAAGCCAAGGCAGGCAGACCCGGCACATTGGGGCCGACACCCTGCTCTGCCAACAAACTCCACCGCGCTTCAGTGGGCATGCCCGCTGCATCACGACCTTTGACTTCAACCAGCATGCCGCCCTTGTCGGTTCCGAAAGGTTTCAAAACATTGGCAAAAGCCAGCAGTAGCGGGGTGAGCTTTGGCAAATTCTTCAATCGCAATCGCGCCAGCATTCGCAAGCCATGGTGCATCACACCAAGTTCCAGTCCGGCCTTGAACACCGCAGACGCTTTCGGGTGATAACGCGCCACCAGCAAATCCTGATCAGGCGTTTCACAGTGAACAAAGCCGCGCCTTCCGATGCCGGGCAAGTTTTTGTATTCGTGTTCTCCCCACCCGAAAACAGTTTGCCATCCACCTTGCTGAAACACCCGCATCGGTGCACCCACAAAAGACAAAATTGCCCGCACCACAGACCCGCCACGCGGCGCACGATTGCCCGGTGTGATGCCGACGAAGATGCTGTGAATGCTATGCCAACCCTCAGTGAGATGATCCAGTACGGCATGCGACAGAGCGGGTGTTGAGCTGGCCCCGCTGATCACAAACACACCAGCCACTTTCGCCGCCGCATCCAGCGCAGGTACCCGCGCTACAAAATCCCGCGCATCGGCAAGGTCGATGTAGTTTACACCTGCCGCAATACAGGCTTCGATCAATTGCAGTCCGCTGTTTTGGAACGGTCCGGCAGCGTCAATCAGCAGGCCGCCGCGATAGTTTTGCAAACTTGCGCGATCAGCCTGCAAACGGTCCAACACCAGAACCTCCGCATACGGAGCAATGTCAGCTTTGAGCACATTGAGAGTGTCCAACCGCCGACCAGACAAAACCAGCGGCTCCACCCCACAGGCCACGAGCTGCTCCCCCAGGCGCCGTCCAAATACGCCAGTCGCACCAACAATGATAACAGGAAAGATTTTACCGGGAGTCGCCAATTGCATGGCAAAACAATCGCACAGTCTCCGCCATTCCGAAAGACAAAGCATCCGCCGTAATGGCGTGGCCGATTGACACTTCCAACAGGTTTGGAAGAGCCGCCACAAGTCGGGGCAGGTTTTCACGTGTCAAGTCATGCCCGGCGTTGAGGCCAAGACCAGCTGCTTCGGCGGCCTTGCCGCAGGCGACAACTTTGGCGAACTCGTGCTTCATCGCAACAGCTTCGAGCGCATCACCATAGGGCCCGGTGTAAATCTCAACGCGATCCGCCCCCACAGCCTTCGCCATGGGCGGTCCCATTGGGTCAGCATCAACAAACAACGACACCCGCATTCCACCCCTGTGAAGGCGTGCGATGACAGATTTTAACATCTCGCCATCTTTAGCAAAATCCCAGCCGTGGTCCGACGTGGGCTGCGATGGAACATCCGGCACCAAGGTCACCTGATCGGGATTCTCGCTTTCGCAGAGTGCCAGAAAGCGCTCGTCGGGATAGCCTTCAATATTGAACTCGGCTTTCGGATAATCCGCGCGCAACATCTTGCGAAGTACCGTCACATCCGTCCGCCGGATATGCCGCTCGTCCGGGCGTGGATGCACGGTAATGCCATGCGCGCCAGCATCCAGAGCGGTTCGTGACAACCCTTCAACCGAAGGCCAAGGCAAATCCCGGCGGTTGCGCAGATAAGCGATGGCGTTAACGTTGACGGACAATTTGCAAGGCATCAGTGAACTCCCACAACAATACTAGTCCTGAAAGCGGTTTGTCAGATGGGCCAGAAACAGAGAATTTTACCATACCAGTTTAAGCGCGTGTCCAAAGCCACAAGGCAAACCAAACGCAGGAAATTCCGTGAGCAGTTTCTTCACGGCCGTCAACATTATCGTGAAATGCCCGTTCTCACTCCAACGTGACTGCGTGTTGATTGCTCAATAACTTATCCTCTGGTTGTCGAAACGATGCAAAAGAGGAAAATTAAATCATGGCTTTTACGACACTCACCACCCAATTGCTGAAGATCAGTAACCTTAAAGTGGGCCCAGGAGGTTCAATCGGTTCAGGTTCTGCCGTCACATCAGCAACCTTGACGACCATTGACGAAGACAGCGGCCCCCTGGGACCACTCCACCTCAATCCAGACCCCTATTCACTCACCGCTTTTGAAACACTTTCTTTCCGCATCAACGGTGTGCAGGTTGCAAATACCTTGCCCGCCATGTTCGCAACATCCATAACCACAAATGCCGGAACCTTTACCGCGCTTGCCTTCACAATCGGCAACGACACTTATCTGTTGCCGCCGGGGTCAGTGAACATTGCAGGAATTTCTTCGATCACCGCACCAGCTGTTCTGAACAGCGTACCTGTGACAGCCGTTCAAACTGTTGACTATGGTTTCCTGCCGGAAAATGCCAATACCTTTACGGGCAAGGTTTTTTCGCAAGTTACAGAATTCGGCAGCTCAAGTCCAACTTCACATTTGGTCACCAGTTCGACGGTATATGACGCCGACCACGTGCGCGGCAACGCTGACAGCGCTGGTGAAGAAGTTGGAACCGGCGCACTCAGGGGCATAGGGTCAGGCATCGAACTGACTACCACCCTGCTGTTCAATGATGGCACCAGCCTCAGCGGCGTTGAGGCCGTAAACCTGAACAGCAGTTCAGCTTATGGCCCCACGGTTGACAGCTTCATTTTCAATGCGGCCGATCTTGCCGCCGCAGGAAAAACCCTGAACGACATTGCCAACGTAACAGCGCGACAGGTGATCGACCACAGTTTGAATTGGGAAGACCTGGGGTTCCAGTTTGTAAGTGCCGGCAATGGCATTGTCACACCAGACCCGGCGCCTGCACCCCCGCTGAATCAGATATTCGGAACCAACGCAAACAACACACTGGTCGGCACTGCGGGTCGTGACGTGTTCCACGGACTGGGCGGCAGCGACAGTTTTGATGGCAAGGCAGGCAACGACGCCTTCGTCTTCGGCGCAGAAACCGTCAACGGCAGACGCGAAACAGACACGATCCGCAACTATGAAGTGGGCAAGGACGCCATCTATTTCGAGGATGCCGCAGTGATAAAATCCGTCGTCGACATCAACGGCGGTGTGCGCATCACCTTCGCAGGAGACGGCGACAGACTGGACGTATTCGGAACCGGCGTGAACCACTTCAATGTCGGAATTTATGCCGATGATTTTCTGGTTTAAACAATCAGGGACTGTTTGCACTATCGCAAACTGTCCCTGAACTTCAACGCAGGGACAGCTTGCAAGACAAAGCAAGCAGTCCCCAATCGACACTTCTACCTTACCCCTTCATCGCATCCGGACCACGCGCGATCGCCGCAACCCCCGTCCGCGCCACTTCCACCAGTCCCAGCGGCACCATCAGCGAAATAAACTGGTCCACCTTGTCCGGCTTTCCCGTCAACTCGAACACAAAGCTATCGGTCGAAGCATCAACCACCCGCGCCCGAAACGCATCGGCCAGTCGCAGCGCTTCCACCCGCTTGTCGCCCTTGCCTGCGACTTTCACCATGGCGAGTTCGCGGGCGAGGTAGTTGCCTTGCACTGTAAGGTCGGCCACGGAATGCACCAGCACCATGCGGTCCAGCTGGGTTTTGATTTGGGCGATGACCTTGTCGGTGCCCGTCGTGACAATGGTGAAACGCGAGATGTGTTTTTCGTGTTCGGTTTCAGACACTGTGAGCGAGTCAATGTTATAGCCGCGTCCGGCAAACAGGCCAATGATGCGGGCCAGAACACCGGGCTGGTTTTCGGCGACCACGCCCAGCACGTGGGTCTCCACGACGGGTTTTGACGGGTCGAGAAAATAGGCAGAGCCGGTTGGGCTTTGATGTTTTGTCATTGTCATCTCCTTACACCAGCGCTTTGCCTTTGGCGTCGATGGCGGTGCCAACCTGTTCGTCAGAAATATCGGCCCCCAGCAACATTTCATTATGCGCCTTGCCGGAGGGGATCATCGGGAAGCAGTTGGCAAGTTGCGCCACGCGGCAATCGAAAATCACCGGGCCTGGCGTGTCGATCATTTTCAGGATCGCGCTATCCAAATCCGCCGGCTTGTCGCAGCGCATGCCCGTGCCACCATAAGCTTCAGCCAGCTTCACGAAGTCGGGCAGGGAATCCATATAGCTTTCCGAAAGCCGATTGCCGTGCAGCAGCTGCTGCCATTGCCGCACCATGCCCATGTATTGATTGTTCATGATGAAGATTTTCACCGGCAAGCGATGTTGCAAGGCCGTGGACATTTCCTGCATGTTCATCAGCACTGAAGCATCACCCGCGATGCAAATGCACAACGATTTCGGATGCGCCGCCTGCACACCCATGATGGCGGGAAGGCCATAACCCATGGTGCCAAGGCCGCCCGATGTCATCCAGCGATTGGGTTCCTCAAACTTGTAAAACTGCGCCGCCCACATTTGATGCTGGCCCACTTCGGTCGAGATATAAGTGTCGCGATCCTTGGTCAGTTCATACAAACGCTCCACCGCATATTGCGGCATGATCACGTCCTTGTTCGGGCGATACTTCAGGCAGTCAATCGATTTCCAATCCGCAAGTTGCTTCTTCCACGCGCCCAAGGCTTTTTTGTCGAGTTCAATGGAGCGTGACTTCCACAGCGAGATCATCTGCTCCAGAGCATGCGCCACATCACCGATGACCGGAATATCAACCTTCACGGTTTTATTGATGGATGACGGATCAATGTCGATATGTATCTTCTTCGACTCCGGCGAGAACGCGTCAAGCCGCCCGGTGATGCGGTCATCAAAACGCGCACCCACATTGATCATCACATCGCAATCATGCATGGCCATATTGGCTTCGTAAGTGCCGTGCATGCCCAACATGCCAAGCCACTCTTTGCCGGAAGCTGGATAAGCGCCGAGTCCCATCAGCGTTGACGTGATCGGAATTCCCGTCATCGCCACGAATTCGCGCAACAACTTCGACGCCGTGGGGCCGGAATTGATAACGCCGCCGCCCGTGTACAACAGTGGCCGCTTGGCCGTGGCGATCAAATCAATCGCAGCGCGGACAGACGACAAATCCGGCTTCACCTTCGGCACATAGCTCTTCACTGTCACACCCTGCGGACCCACATATTTGCCCTTGGCAAATTGCACGTCCTTTGGAATGTCAACAACAACAGGACCGGGCCGACCCGTGCGCGCCACATAAAACGCCTCATGGATAATGCGGGCGAGATCATTCACGTCCTTGACCAGCCAGTTGTGCTTGGTGCAGGGCCGCGTAATACCCACGGTATCGCATTCCTGAAATGCATCCATGCCGATCAGATGCGTGGGCACCTGGCCGGTCAGCACAACCATGGGGATCGAGTCCATGAGTGCATCGGTTAATCCGGTCACACAATTTGTGGCACCCGGCCCCGAAGTGGCGAGCGCCACGCCGACTTTGCCTGTAGACCGCGCATAGCCTTCAGCCATGTGGGTGGCGCCCTGCTCGTGCCGCACAAGGATGTGCTTTACTTTTTCCTGCTGGAAAAACTCGTCGTAAATCGGCAGCACCGCACCACCGGGATAGCCAAACACATGGGCCACACCCTGGTCGGCCAACGCCTTCAACACAATTTCCGCACCTGACATCAATTCTTGGGCCATAACATCCTCGACAATTTCCGTGTTCTCAATAGCTGAATTTCTGCAATAAAAAAGGCCCCCGTTGGGAGCCTGGTGTTTACCGCGCAGCACCGTGTATCCGGCAGGGTTAACCCTGCCCGGCGCTACGCGATCCCACGACGACGATGATCTTGTTCATGAAAGCTTTGTATGGTCCGTATGCGGAAAGGTCAAGGGGCTGGGGAAATACGGCAAAATCATGACATTTTCCTATCATCGGAATTAATGCTTGACACCGCGCGGTAGTTTAGCTATATCTGTCTACACTCCACCAGTGGGTCGAAAGTCAGACCTCTCCCTCCAGCAACAGTCTTGAGCCGATCATGAAGGCGACGTTGGCGGGTGAAACTACCGGTGCTAGGCGGATTAATTGGGACACAGTAACTGATGAAAATTTGGCGTCTGTGAAACTTCAGCGTATTTCCAAATAATCCAAAAACAACAGTAAAAACCTGTTTTTCAATAGCTTAAAAAGATCATTTCTCCGACTGGCTGTACTGTTCGCTGCCAGTCGCGGCATGTGTTTGGAAATCTGAACCAGTGCCTATCGACTCTTTGCTCAAATTATGACCATAATAAATTGTATTTGCTTATCTCGACTGCCCCGGCATCGCCGCAAAAACAAAAAAATCACAGTTTTTGGATAGAGTGGGGACTCAAATGTTACGGCATCTGCGAAGGCTATTTCTTTTTGTTGTACTCGGTTTTTTTGCGGCAACCAGAATGGCTGCGGCGTCACCTGATGGAACAGTTCAAACAGTGTTTCCACGACTTGGCCTTAGCCTCGTCCCAGCATATGATGCAACAGCAAAGAGTTGTACCACCTGCCATTCTGACAGGTTAAGATCTGGGGCAGAACCTATCCGAAGTGTTACAAAGAAACTGAACTTTGTTTTTCCTGAATCAAATCCTGTTTTTTTCAAAGATGTTTTCGAGAAGTTGAATGTGGTTCCCCTGGCTGACGGCACTGTAAGGCCTCGGATCAACACTGTTGCTGGAGATAACAAAGCGGTGGAGGATGCGCTTAGAGCGGTTGCAGAAGACTACGCTCCGAAGCCCGTCGAAGCCAGTATTACTTCAACTTTTGATAAATCTGGTCCAATTTCGCAAGCCCTGAACTTCAGCTCAGGAAAGAGTTTTTTCAACAAGTCCGACATGGCGATCAAATTTAAAATAAAGTCTGACAGCGACGGTCATTTTTCGATTGTTGGCCAAAAGCTTGAACATGCGGGCGGTAAATCGCTTGCGAATAATTATGGGCCACTGAAAGTTATTGTTGAAGGGCTTTCGACGGAAGGGTTTTCTTGTGTCGTTGGATCAATTAAATGCAGCCAGACAATTACCTTTCTGCTGACAAACAATATACCTGCGCTCGACCCAACTGGCATTACACTTGATCGGGGCAACGCTGGCGTTGAAGTTGCATTTCATGTTGTTGCATTTGATAAAGATGGTGATGACATACAGTTTAAAGACTTGGTGAAAGTCAATCCTGCCACAACATCTATTCTGCTTCCAGATGCTGATTTCTCCGGCACGGGCAACTTCAAATATACAGCACCAGCCACGGCATTGCTCGGTAATCGCGAGGAATTCCGCGTGACAATCGGAAACAAGATCAAAGACGGCGTATTTGAGGAACAAGTGGTGCAGTTTGCCATTGTGGTGACCAATGTTCCGAATGTGCCACCTAACCCGACGAACAAAGAATTCTCAGTCGATGCAGGCAAAACCGTTTCTGGCACGATGGCCAGTGACACTCCGGGTGATAAATTAAACTACTTTATTGCTGGAAAGGAAGTTTCAAAATCCAAACCGTTTTCGGTTCCCCACGGCCAGATTGTCATTGGAGACGACGATCAATTTACATATGAGCCCAAAGCAAAAGACTTGACGGGCGATATTGTTGATTTCGTGGTGAAAGACAGTTCGGGCGCAACAGCAAACGGACGCCTGACATTTGTTGTCAGAAGAGTGAATGGCGCACCCGTGGTTACAGCGCCAACTTCGCCGCTTTTGGTGGAGCAGCTGTCGGGCGTTCGCACGGACAAATCGATTGACCTTAACGCGTTTGTCTTCGACGACACTGGTAATACAAATCTCGTTTACACCGTAACCAATTTCGATGATTTCAAACATGCGGGAGACTTCAATTTCGGGGCAGCAGGTGCGGTACCGGGAGGAATGATCAGCTACAAGGCGCGCGTGAACTGGGCAGGAGAATTTGAGATCCGGTTCACCGCAACAGACCCCGATGGATTGAGCGATTCAGGTGTCATATTTGTTGCAGTAGAATTAAATGGCAATGGCTCCCACACGAAAATGGGAATTGTTGGCGAGGTGGCAGGCACACTTGGCAAACGCTATAAATCCATCCCCGCGGGCTTGGCTCATTTCCCTGATTCAGAAAGCGGCGGCTCATGCCTTAGTTGTCACACCAATCAGAGTGTCGTACTTGAGAAGGCACCAAATTGCACAACAGATTTTTTCACAGCATTTGGAACAGAACTGTGCAAAGTCAATCCATTCAGTAAGGATTTTGGCGCACGAATAGATGCAGTTGCGAAGTTTTTTGAACCCGGCGTGAGAACCTTGAAAAGGTCCGAGGTGTCGGTCGCCGAAAATGCACCAGTTGGTTCTGCAGTGGAGAGTGGAAGCCAGGTTTTTGTGTTTGACCCCGGAAAATCGCTCGATGGCGCTTCACATATCGTCGATGTTTTTGTCAAGGAAACCGCATTGCAACCGTTTTTTGCGGTGAACCCCGACGGCAGCATCAAAGTCATTGGCAATTTGGGCAGTCTGAAGGGAAGCAACACATTCACTTTGACCGCACTTCCCGTCAATGATGGGCGGAGGAGGAGTACAGGCACTGGCACCGGCAGTCCTATTGAAAATTCTCCGGGCTTCTATTCCGTCGATAGCTCCCTAAAAATTACGATCAATATTCAAAGACTATTCCCGGTCGCTGTGGACGATAGGTTCCAGACCGCCACCAGTACACCTATATTATTGGATGTTCTCGACAATGATCTGGGTGAGATAAATGCAATCGTCGACTTGCAACAACCATCCATTGGCAAAACAGAAATCAAAGGCGGAAAGATATTGTTTACGCCGGGCGCAAGTGCCGGAAGCGTTACTTTCACCTATCGGGTACTAAGGGATGGTGCAGGCGCCAGCATCGACGTCGCGACAGTAACCGTGGCGGTGATTGATGCCAGCAAACCAGTGGCACAAGATGATCGCGTTTCGGTATCAGTGGGACAAACTGTGACAATAAACGTCACAGAAAATGATTTTGGGGCAAGACCTGATCGCATCGCTATTATTGCCGGCACAGAGCCGACGAAAGGTTTGGCAAAGGTTGTTGGGTTGTCCATCGAATATACATCTGAGCTGCCGGGCACCGATTCATTTTCATATGAATCAACTAATGCAGCAGGAAAAACCCAAGCAAAGGTTTTCACTATCAGTACGGAATTGGCAGGAGAAACTTTGGCCGATTTGACTGACAATCCGGAACTCAAACCTGTGGCTTCAGCAATGGGCGAAAGCTGTAAATTGATTGTTCTCAGTGGCAAAACCATTTCGCCGGAACAGGCCGATCTTGTCAGCCAATGTCACGCCCTGATTGCCGGCAAAAGTGGCATAGACAATATATTGGAAGCCATCAGAAATGAAGAAATGCTGGCGGTCGGAAATGCAGTCCAAGAGCATGACACTGCCATCAAAGGCAATCTGCTGGGCCGTCTGGATGCTGTTCGCGGCGGAAAGTCCCGTGGTTTTACAGCCTCGCAATTCGCCATGCAGATTGGCGATGTGACACTTGCGGGTGCCGGAATTGACCAAAGCATAGCCTCGAATGGCTGGGATGGCAGCATTTTTTCCCCATCTGAAAATCCTTGGGGCTTTTTTGTAGCTGGCACCGCCACATTCTCTACTCATGACAAAACCAGCAGGGAGGCACAATTTGAACTTGCCGGAGTGGACATGACCACTGGTGTAGACTACCAATTTGAGGACGGGTTTCTGGCTGGCATTGCCTTGAGTTTTAGCCAATCCAAGACCGACTATGAGGGAGACTTGGGATCGCTCAGCACAGATATTTTCCAAACAGCCCTTTATGCTTCTTACTCACCCATTCAAGATTTTAATATCGATGGCTATGGCGCATACGCTCACTCTTCCCATGAGTTGGAACGCAACATCAGGTATTTGGTTGCCGGGCAACAGGTTGATCGAACAGCCAGCGGAAATTTTGGCGGTGACCAGTTCAGCGCTGCACTGAGGGTCAAACACTCAGGAGACTACGATGGCTTGAAGTTGGACACGTTTGCGATGCTGAGCTATCTCAACGCATCAATTGACGGCTTTGCTGAAACCGGGGCTGGGGGTCTGTCCCTCGACGTTGATGGGCACCACTTTCAAACTCTTATCGGTACTTTGGGTGCCAAGCTTG